>NZ_JBLVOL010000039.1:0-21688 GCF_053543755.1 Achromobacter semiaridum
ACCCGCGACGCAGCAGGCCCGCCCGGCGTCCGCCTCGGCTCCCCGCGCACCCGCGCCCGCCCCGGCGCAGCAGGCCTGCCAGAGCTGCGGCGTGGTGGAAACCATCCGCCAGGTGCAGGTGCCGGTCAAGGACAACAGCAGCAATCTGGTCGGCACCATTGGTGGCGGCGTGGTGGGCGGCGTAGTGGGTAATCAATTTGGCGGAGGCAACGGCAAGACGGCGCTGACGGTGCTTGGCGCTGTGGGCGGTGCTTTGGCAGGCCGCGAAGTTGAGCGTAATATCAGACAGCAACAAACGGTGACGCACTATGAGCTGACGGTCCGCATGAGCGACGGCAGTGCGCGCCAGTTTCGCAGCGCGCAACCGTTTGCCTTTGCGTCCGGCGACCACGTGCGTGTGGAAAACAACCAGCTGCTGCCCGGGTAACCCGCGGCCGGCGGCAATAGTCTTTGGGGAGACCTGGCATGAGCGACCAATTCACGAACCCGTTCGTCCTTCCTGGCATGGGACAGAATTCCGATCTGTCGGGCAACCCCTTGCTGGCAAGCATGGAAATGATGCGCCAGGCCTGGGCGGGGTTGACCGGCCCGGGTGGGCTGGCCAGCAGCTTGCCGATGGCGCCTCCCATGAATCTTGAAGACCTGGACCGCCGTATCGCTGAACTGCGCTCGGTCGAGAACTGGCTGCGCATGAACCTGTCGATGCTGTCCTCCACCATCCAGGGCATGGAAGTGCAGCGATCCACCATCAGCACGCTGCGCGCGTTTGTGGACAGCGCCGCCAGCATGGACATGAACGCCGTGCGCGATAGCGGCGCGGCCTCGCCGCTGGAAGTGGTGCTGGGTTTGAAGCCCGCGCCGAAGTCCGCCGCCAAGCCGGCATCGTCGTCCGCATTCAGCGCGCGTGACGACAAGCCTCAAGATGCCCCGCCCGCGGATGCCGCCGCGGACGCCACCAACGCCACCCACGCGTCCGAATCGGCCGGGCCGGGAATGACCGAACAGATGGGCGCCGCCGCCCAATCCGCGTCCAAGGCCTGGTGGGATCTGCTACAGCAGCAGTTCAACCAGATCGCCGCCGCCACCGCCGCGTCCATGCCGACCAACCCCGCCGCGCCGACGGCCGGTGACGACGCCAGCCAAACCAAACCCAAGGACACCAAGGCCG
The DNA here is from genome assembly GCF_053543755.1 of Achromobacter semiaridum. Lineage (NCBI taxonomy): Bacteria > Pseudomonadati > Pseudomonadota > Betaproteobacteria > Burkholderiales > Alcaligenaceae > Achromobacter > Achromobacter semiaridum. Next base: position 1,169 of record NZ_JBLVOL010000039.1, read on the forward strand.
CCGCCAAGTCCGAGCCCAAGGCTTCCAAGCCCGCCGCCCGCAAGACCGCGGCCAAGTCCGCTTCGAAGAGCGCCGCCAAGACCGCTCCTCGGGCATCCAAGAAAACCGGGCCTGCCGACGGCAAGCCCTGATCTCCTTCCAATCGACTCGCATCGGCCGCAAGGCCGTTTGCGCCGTCTCTTAACCTATCTGAACCTATGCTTAATGTAGTGATCCTCGCCGCCGGACTGGGCAAACGCATGCAGTCCAACCTGCCCAAAGTGCTGCACACGCTGGCCGGCAAACCCATGCTGGCTCATGTGCTGGACAGTGCGCGGCAATTGAAGCCCGCGCGCATCATCGTTGTGGTGGGCCACGGCGCGGACCGCGTCAAACAGGACTTTGAGGGCCAGCCGGATCTGCACTTCGTGTTGCAGCAACCGCAGCAAGGCACCGGCCACGCCGTGCAGCAGGCGGTGCCGCTGCTTCAGGAAGGCAGTGGCAAGGACGACGTGACGCTGGTGCTGTACGGCGACGTGCCGCTGGTGCAGCCCGACACGCTGCAACGCCTGCTGGATGCGCGCGGCGCGGGCGCCGCCGTTCTGACCGAAGTGCTGGACGATTCCACCGGCTATGGCCGCATCGTGCGCGATGACAAAGGCAACGTGTGTCGCATCGTCGAACACAAGGACGCGTCGGAAGCTGAACATGCCATCAAGGAAGTGAACACCGGCATCCTGACCGCGCCGACCGCCAAGCTGAAAGACTGGCTGACCCGCATCGACAACAAGAACGCGCAAGGCGAGTACTACCTGACCGACGTGGTGGGTCTGGCCGTGGCCGATGGCGTGCCCGTGGGCGCGGCGCAACCGGGCGCCGGCTGGGAAACGCTGGGCGTGAACAGCCGCGTGCAGCAAGCCGAACTGGAACGCCGCTGGCAGGGCGAGCAGGCCCGCCGCCAGCTTGAAGCCGGCGTCACGCTGGCCGACCCCGCCCGATTCGACGTGCGCGGCACGCTGTCTTGCGGGCGCGACGTGTTCATCGACGTGGGCTGCGTATTCGAAGGCAACGTCACGCTGGCGGACGGCGTGCGTGTGGGCCCGCATTGCGTATTGCGCGACGTCAGCGTCGGCGCGGGCACGCAGATCGAGGCGTTCAGCCATTTGCAGCAGGCCGAAGTGGGCCGCGATGCGCGCGTTGGCCCGTATGCCCGCCTGCGTCCGGGCGCCGAATTGGGCGACCGCAGCCACGTGGGCAACTTCGTCGAAATCAAAAAGAGCGTGCTGGGTGCCGACAGCAAGGCCAACCACCTGGCCTACATCGGCGATGCCGACATCGGCGAACGCGTCAACGTGGGCGCGGGCACCATCACCTGCAACTACGACGGCGTGAACAAGCACCGCACCGTCATCGAAGACGACGCCTTCATCGGCTCGGACACGCAACTGGTGGCCCCGGTGCGCGTCGGCCGTGGCGCAACGCTGGGTGCCGGCACCACGCTTACCCGCGATGCGCCGGCCGACAAGCTGACCGTCTCGCGCGCCAAGCAGCTTACCGTTGAGGGTTGGCAGCGTCCCGCGAAGAAGTCGTGATGGCGCAGAAAGACCCTGCCCCGGACAGCGCCTCGGCCGGCCCCCGGGGCGCTTCCAACGGCAGCGCCAACAGCAGCACAAAAAGCGCGCTGCCCGACGGCCTGCCGGCGCCGCGTCGGTACTGGGCGGCCGCCACCGTCATGACAGGGATCAGCCTGTCAGTGCTGGACACCACCATCGCCAACGTGGCCTTGCCCACGATTTCCGTCGACCTGAACGCCTCGCCGGCGCAGGCCGTGTGGATCGTCAACGCCTACAACCTGGCGGTGGTGATGGCGCTGCTGCCGCTGTCGGCGCTGGCCGAACGCATCGGCTTTCGCCGCATGTTCACCTTTGGCCTGATCCTGTTCACGCTGGCATCGCTGGGCTGTGCGCTGGCCGGCACGCTGTGGCAGCTGACCGCCGCGCGCGTGTTCCAGGGCGTGGGCGCCGCCACGCTGATGTGCATGTTCGGCGGCCTGGTGCGCAACATCTATCCGCTGCACATGCTGGGCCGGGGCATCAGCATCAACGCCACCACGGTGGCCGTGATGTCGGTGCTGGGTCCCACCATCGGGTCCGCCATCCTGTCGGTGGCGCCGTGGCCCTGGATCTTCGCCGTCAATCTTCCGATCTGCGTGCTGGCCATGTTCGGCCTGCGCCACCTGCCCGAAGTGCCGCGCAACGATGTGAAGCTGGACTGGATCAGCGCCTTGCTGTGCATGGCGACGCTGGGCGTCTTCATTTCGGGCGTCGACATGATGGGGCAGGATCTGCTGCGCGGTATCGGCCTGGTGGCCATCGCGTCCGTGGCGGGTCTGGTGCTGGTGCGCCGCGCGCGCAAGCAGCCGGCGCCGCTGGTGCCGGTGGACCTGCTGCGCATCCGGCCGCTGGCCTTTGCCGTGGGGGTGTCCGCCTGCACGTTCGCCGCGCAGATGGCGTCGTATGTATCGCTGCCGTTCTATTTCCAGCAGGTGCTGGGCCGGCCCTATCTGGAAGTGGGCATGTTGATGGGCGCCTGGCCCGTGGGCACGGCCATCATCGCCCCGCTGGCGGGCCGCCTGTCCGACCGCTACTCGGCCGCAACCCTAAGCGGCGTGGGGGCGGCGACGATGGTGATCGGCATGCTGTGGCTGACCTTGTTGCCGGCCACGGTGTCCAACTGGCCCATCGTGGCGGGCATGTTCGTGGCGGGCGTCGGCTTCGGCTTCTTCCAGACCCCGAACAACCGCGCCATGCTGTCGGCCGCGCCCCGCTCGCGCAGCGGCGCGGCGGGCGGCTTGCAGGCCACCACGCGCGTGTTTGGCCAAAGTTTCGGTACCGCGCTGGTGGCCATCGCCTTCAGCGTCAGCCTGGCGCATGGCCCCGGGCTGGCGTTGGTGCTGGGCACCATTTGCGCCGCGCTGGCGGTCGTGGTGAATACGGTGCGGTTCAACAAACTGCGTGCCTAGCGGCCGTTGCGCCCCTGGGTCCCGGCCGCTTCTATAATGGCGGCCGGCGCCTGCTTCCCTTTGCCAGGCGCGCGAAATTCCTTATTTGAAGGCGTGCAGGCATGAAAATCACGGTCGTGGGTACCGGTTACGTTGGGTTGGTGTCGGGAGCGTGCCTGGCCGACATGGGCAACGACGTCATGTGTCTGGACCTGGACGAGGCAAAAATCGCCCTCCTGCGCCAGGGTGGCATCCCGATCTACGAGCCCGGCCTGGAAGACCTGGTCCGCCGCAACGTGCAGGCGGGCCGCTTGCAATTCACGGACGACGTCGCGCAGAGCGTGGCCTTTGGCGACGTGCAGTTCATCGCCGTGGGCACCCCGCCCGGCGAAGACGGCTCGGCCGACCTGAAGTACGTGCTGGCCGCCGCGCAGAACATCGCCCGTCACATGACGTCGCGCAAGCTGATCGTGGACAAGTCCACCGTGCCGGTGGGCACCGCCGACAAGGTGCGCGCCGTGGTGGCCAAGGAATTGGACGCGCGCGGCGTCGACATCCCCTTCAGCGTGGCGTCCAACCCCGAATTCCTGAAGGAAGGCGCGGCCATCAATGACTTCATGAGTCCCGACCGCGTGATCGTCGGCGCCGACGACGACTACACCGTCGGCGTCATGCGCCGCATCTACGAGCCCTTCCAGCGCACGCACGACCGCCTGATGGTGATGGACGTGCGTTCGGCCGAGCTGACCAAGTACGCCGCCAACGCCATGCTGGCCACGCGCATCTCGTTCATGAACGAGATGGCGAACCTGGCCGAAGCGCTGGGCGCCGACATCGAGCAGGTGCGCCGTGGCATCGGCGCCGACCCGCGCATCGGTTACCACTTCCTGTACCCGGGCGCCGGCTATGGCGGCTCTTGCTTTCCGAAAGACGTGCAGGCGCTGGTCAATACGGCCGCCGAAAATGCACTGCCCATGCGCGTCATCGAAGCGGCCGAAGCCGCCAACCATGCGCAGAAATTCCGCCTGTCCGAAAAACTGGTTGCGCGCTATGGCGAAGACCTGCGCGGCCGCAGAATCGCGTTGTGGGGCCTGTCCTTCAAGCCCAACACCGACGACATGCGCGAGGCGCCCAGCCTGACGGTCATCGCCGAACTGACCCGGCGCGGCGCTGAAGTTCGCGCCTACGACCCGGTCGCCATGCACGAGGCCGCGCGCGTGATGGTCGGCCAGCCCGGCATCAGTTTCGCCACCGATATGTACGACGCGCTGGACGGCGCCGACGCGCTGCTGATCGCCACGGAATGGAAAGTCTTCCGCGCCCCGGACTTCGACCGCGTGAAGGCCCTGTTGAAAACGCCGCTGATCATCGACGGCCGCAACCTCTACACGCCGGCCGACGTGCGCGGCATGGGCTTTGAGTATTCCGGCATCGGACGCGCATGAAGATTCTGCAACTGAACTTCGAAAAAGGCTGGCGTGGCGGCGAACGGCAGACGCTGTATTGCATGCGCGCGTTTCGCAAGGCCGGCCACGATGTCGAAGTGATGTGCCGGGAAGGCGCCCCGTTGGCGGAACGCGCGCGGCAAGAAGGGTTTGTGGCGCATACGCGGCGCAACGTGCCGGGGCAGCTGGCGTTCCTGGCCGGCGCGGGCCGCTATGACATCATCCACGCGCAAACCGCCAACACCATTACGTGGGCCGTGCTGACCAAATGGCTGCATCGCCGCCGCGTGGTGTTCTCGCGGCGCACGTCGTTCGTGGTCAAGCCCGGCGACGAATGGAAAACCGGTTTCAAGTGGCGCCACGCCGACCTGTTCGTGGCCATCAGCGAGATGGCCGCCAGCGAACCGCGCCGCCTGGGCATTGAGCCCGTCATCATCCGCAGCGCGGTCGAACCGCACGCCATCAACGCCGACAACGTTGCCAACCTGGTGCGTGAATTCGACCTGACCGGCAAGAAGGTCATGGCCACGTCAGCCGCGCTGATCCGCGACAAGGACCCCGTGACGCTCGTGCGCGCCGTGGGCGAGTTGGCCAAGACCCGCCGCGATTTCGTCTTCCTGCACTTCGGCGCCGGCGGCGACCGCGAACAGCAGGCCAAGGACGAAGCCCGCCAACTGGGCATCGAAGACGTCTACCGCTTTGCGGGCTTTCGCAAGGGCGTCGAAGACTTCTACAGCATCCTTGACGTCTTCGTCATGAGCTCCGAAGAAGAAGCGCTGGGCAGCAGCGTGCTGGACGCCTTCTTGCAGCACGTGCCGGTGGTGTCCACCGATGCCGGCGGCCTGAAGGAAAGCCTGGCTGACGGCCGCGGCGTGCTGGTGGCCGTGGGCGACCACCAGGCCATGGCCGCCGGCATGGCCCGCTGCCTGGATGACGCCGCCTTCCGCCAAGACGTCACGCAACGCGCGTACGAGTACGTGAAAAGCGAACACGACGTTCAAAAGATGGGCAACCGCTATCTGGCGCAGTTCGAGCGCTTATTGGGTCGGGCCTAGTCTCTTGCAGGCGGACGCCGGCTTCGTAGCTGGCTCGACCGATAAACTCGGGCTCCAACTCTATGAACAAGCTGGCTAAAAGCGCCCGGGAAGCATTGGGGGACAACATGGCGTCCGCGCCGATGCCGCTTCACCCCCTGACATCAATCCGCGTTTCGAATTTTGCCCGGTGCACCGAAAAGAACGTGCGCACGTTGCGTACGTTCGCCTGGGCGGTGAACGCGCGGTGGACCAGCGCGTGGTAGGCGGGCATGTCTTTCACCTGGGCGATCACCACGAAATCCGGTCCGGGGGATACCCGGTAGCACTGCAAGACGGCGGGTTCGGTCAGCATGCTTTGCTCGAATGCGTCCAGGCTTTCGGCGGCCTGGACGTCCAGGGTGATTTCGACGATGGCGGTCAACGTGCTGCCCAGCTTCTCGGCCGCCAGGATGGCGACTTGGCGGGCAATGACGCCTTCATCCACCAGGCGTCGCACCCGGCGCAGACACGTGGGGGGCGACGCATGCACCCGCGCGGCCAGGTCCTGATTCGTCAGTGAACTGTCCAGTTGAAGCTGCTCAAGAATACGCAGGTCCAGGTCGTCCAGCTCCGGCTGCGGCAAAGCGGGGTTCGGCGGTTGATTTTGCATGATTAATTCAAAAACATAGTTCTGACGAAAGATAATTTAATCACAAATACGTAAGTAAATTAAATTCCAGACGATGGCATATTAAGAAATCATATTTCTTCGCGCCTCGCGCACAATGCGTCGGTACCCGAACTTAAGTGGAGTTTTCCTATGTGCGGCATTGTTGGCGCCGTCGCCCAGCGCGACATCACCCCTATCCTGGTTGAAGGTCTGAAGCGGCTGGAATATCGCGGCTACGACTCTTGCGGCGTCGCCGTGTATGCCGACGGCCATCTGCGCCGCACGCGCAGCACGCAGCGCGTTGCCGAGCTGGCCGACCAGGTTGCCCAGGACAAGGTCCAGGGCTTTACCGGTATTGCGCACACGCGCTGGGCAACGCACGGCGTGCCCGCCACGCACAACGCCCACCCGCACTTTTCGCACCTGGGCAACGAAGAGCCCCGTATTGCGCTGGTGCACAACGGCATCATCGAAAACCACGACGAACTGCGAGCCGAACTGCAAGCCGTCGGCTATGTGTTCGAAAGCCAGACCGACACCGAAGTCATCGCGCACCTGGTGAACCACCTGTACGCGGGCGACCTGTTCGAAGCCGTGCAAAATGCCGTGCGCCGCCTGCATGGCGCCTACGCCATTGCCGTGTTCTGCCGCGACGAACCGCATCGCGTCGTGGGCGCTCGCCAGGGCTCGCCGCTGGTGGTGGGCGTGGGCCAGAACGAGAACTTCCTGGCGTCCGACGCGCTGGCGCTGGCCGGCACCACGGACCAGATCATCTATCTGGAAGATGGAGACGTTGTCGACCTGCAACTGTCGCGCGTGTGGATTGTGGACGCCAACGGCAAGAACGTGGACCGCGAGGTGCACACCGTGCACGTGCACACGGGCGCCGCCGAACTCGGCCCGTACCGCCACTACATGCAAAAGGAGATCTTCGAACAGCCGCGCGCCGTGGGCGATACGCTGCAAGACATCGAATCGATCACGCCCGAGCTGTTTGGCGACGATGCCTACAAGATCTTCAAAGACATCGATTCGCTGCTGATCCTGGCTTGCGGCACCAGCTACTACGCCGGCCTGACCGCCAAGTACTGGATCGAGTCCATTGCCAAGATCCCGGTGGCCGTGGAAATCGCCAGCGAATACCGCTACCGCGACAGCGTGCCGAACCCGCGTTCGCTGGTCGTCACGATTTCGCAGTCGGGCGAAACCGCCGACACGCTGGCCGCGCTCAAGCACGCGCGATCGCTGGGCATGGACAAGACGCTGACCATCTGCAACGTGTCCACCAGCGCCATGGTGCGCGAGTGCAAGCTGTCGTACATCACGCGCGCCGGTGTTGAAATCGGCGTGGCCTCGACCAAGGCCTTCACCACGCAGCTGACCGCGCTGTTCCTGTTGACGCTGGCGCTGGCGCAAGTGCGCGGCCACCTCAGCGACGAGCAAGAAGCCGACCACCTGAAGGCGCTGCGTCACCTGCCGGTGGCCATCGGTTCGGTGCTGGCGCTGGAACCGCAGATCATGGCGTGGGCCGACCGCTTTGCGTCCAAGGAAAACGCCTTGTTCCTGGGCCGCGGCATGCACTATCCGATCGCGCTGGAAGGCGCGTTGAAGCTCAAGGAAATCAGCTACATCCACGCCGAAGCCTACCCGGCCGGCGAACTCAAGCACGGCCCGCTGGCCCTGGTGACCGAGCACATGCCCGTCGTCACTATCGCGCCCAAGGACGAGCTGCTTGAAAAGCTGAAGTCCAACATGCAGGAAGTGCGGGCGCGTGGCGGCGAGCTGTATGTGTTCGCCGATGCCGACAGCAAGATCCAAAGCGCCGAAGGCATGCACGTGATCCGCATGCCGGAAAACTACGGCAAGCTGTCGCCCATCCTGCACACGATCCCGCTGCAACTGCTGTCGTACCACACGGCATGCGCGCGCGGCACCGACGTGGACAAGCCGCGTAACCTGGCCAAGAGCGTCACGGTGGAATAACCGGTCGGGTCGTCTTTCAGGTTCGTCTTTCATATCAAGCACTTGGCCCACCGTATGCGGTGGGCCAAGTGCTTTTGAACAGGGTGATTCCAGGCGCATTATCCAGGCGATTATGACTGGCATGTACACCACGATTTTGCAATATGGAATTATTGCTTTAGGCTATTAATAAATCCCGGCTGAACGGGTATTATGTTTTTCAGTATGGTTAAACAAGAATAAGAAATACGCTTTTTAATATTCATTAACAAGTGCCCGACCATCCTGTGTTGCGGTTTGTGTAATGAATGTAATTATTTGAGGGAAATCCCGGGGTTTATTACGGGCACCCTGACTCATTTCCACAGCAATAAAAATTTTTAGAAAGAATATTGCTGTCGGCCGCATCTACGATTCGTTGGCTCATCAAGAAACGGGTTTGTATACGTTTCGAGCCGTAACTTTCCTTAAGCAATAAGTCCGCCCAGTGGGGACAGTCGTATATCGATTTTGAATCGAATACGTGTCCTCGGGCGTCGATTTCTAGTGTCCACGACACGACGAAAACAGTGAGGCCCCCGTGGTAAAGAGAATCGCAGTGTGTGGCCTTGGATATGTCGGCCTGCCCGTAGCAGTCGCATTTTCCAAGCGCTTTGATGTCATCGGCTTTGATGTGGATAAGCGGAGAATCGCACGACTGAAAGAGGGACACGACTGGACCGGCGAGATAGAAGACGACGCCCTGCGTGCCTCTGCCATGACCTTTACCGACCAGATCTCTGAACTGGAAGGGTGCGACTTTTTCGTGGTTGCCGTTCCCACGCCCGTCGACGAAAAGAACAACCCCGATTTTTCCTTGCTGGTGCGCGCATGCCAGTCCATCGGACCCGTGCTGCGCCCGGGCTGCATCGTGGTGTTTGAATCCACCGTCCACCCCGGCGCCACCGAGGAAATCTGCGGCCCCGAGCTGGAAAAAGTGTCCGGCCTGCGCTGCGGCATCGATTTCAAGCTGGGCTACAGCCCCGAACGCATCAACCCGGGCGACCGCGAGCATCCGCTGGAAAAGATCGTCAAGATCGTGTCCGGCCAGGATGAAGCGTCGCTGGAAATCATTGCCGGCGTGTACGAGAAGATCATTGACGCCGGCGTGCACCGCGCCTCGTCCATCAAAGTGGCCGAAGCCGCGAAGGTGCTGGAAAACACCCAGCGCGACATCAACATCGCGTTGATGAACGAGATGTCCAAGATCTGCGATCTGGTCGGCATCCGTACCTCGGAAGTCTTGAACGCCGCCGGCACCAAGTGGAACTTCCTGAAGTTCTCGCCCGGTCTGGTGGGCGGGCACTGCATCGGCGTGGATCCGTACTACCTGACGTCCAAGGCGCAGGAACTGGGTTACCACCCCGAAGTGATCCTGTCGGGCCGCCGCATCAACGACGGCATGGCCAACCACGTCGCGCAACGCATCGTGCAGACGCTGGCCCGCAATGGTCGCCTGAATGCGTCCACCCGCGTTGGCATCCTGGGCATGACGTTCAAGGAAAACGTTCCCGACATCCGGAACTCGAAGGTCGTCGATCTGTACAAGGCGCTGGGCAGCTACGGCATCACGCCGGTGGCCTGCGACCCGATGGTCGACCCCGAGCAGATGGAACACGAATACGGCATCAAGCTCGTCCCCCGCGCGGAATTCGGCGGCATGGACGTGTTGATTCTCGCGGTGCCCCACCGCGAAACCATGGAGACCATCTGGGAAGACATCCCCGGCCTGGTCAACAGCGGAGGCATGGTGTGCGACTTGAAGTCGGTGCTGGATAGCAAACGCCTTGCCCCCGACCTCTTGTACTGGACTCTTTAAGTTCAGGCTCGCTATCCATCACTACAGGAGAGACCCTGGATGACTGCATTTACTATCGCTCCGATCGGCACCTGCCGGATCCATACGCCGCTGCGCGATGCCGTGGGACGCTACCCGATCAAGCTGCAACTCGGGCGCAACTACGGTTTTGTGCACACCAGCGCCGAGGCGCTGCAACAGGCGCGCTTCATGTTCGGCCAGGCCGACATTCCGGCCGACGTACAGCGCCTGATCTTCCGCCCGTCCAATGGCGAGCAAGCTCGCCGTGGCACGCATAAGCCGGCTGACCTGTACATGGTTGAGCTGTCTTCGCGCAAGCTGCTGACCATCGACGGCCATCCCATTCAATCGAACTACCTGGTTCGCTACTTCAGCGAGTTCTTCGCCGACCGCGCGCGCACCCGGATGTTCTGGCAGCTTGCCAGCACCGATCGGCTTGCCGAACGCCGTGCGCAGCTGGACCAGGACGCGGTCTTCAAGAGCCTGTCGCGCGAAGACCAGGAACTGTTGTCGCGCATCGTCAAGCGCGACCAGACCGATGAAGAAATCGAAGCCGAAATGCGCGAGCTGGTCGCGCTGCTGGGCCATGAAAAGGTGGTGTTCGTCACCCACGTCAACGCGCTTACGCCGGACAACGTGCCGATCGAACAACGCGCGCAGCTGATCGCCACGGTGGCCGCCAGCGCGCAGCACATCGGCGTGCCGTGCTACGACCCCACGCCGCTGATGAGCAAGATCGGCCAGGCCGAGGCGATGGAAGACGGTGGGCTGGACCTGACGCACTACACGCAGGTCTTCGCAGAACGCCTGTGCCACGAATGGTTCAAGAACTACATGCGTCCGCGCATGAGCGCGTCCACCACGCAGGTGGCCGTGCCCAAGCTGGGCGCCGACGACAGCGCCGAGCGCATCGAAAAGATCTGGGACGCCGGCGACCTGCGCGAAGCATCGCGCCGCGTGCGCGACGTGCTGCGTCGCCACCCCGGCCTGCCCGAGCACACGCTGCTGTTTGCACGCATCCAGGAAGAACTGGGCGACTACGAAGGCTCGCTCGCGCTGCTGGGCAGCGCCGACGGCGCCCTGGCCACCGGCAGCAAGGCCGAACAGATCCTGATGCGCAACCACTTCAAGCTGGGCCGTCACGACCTGGCGTACTCGCTTGCCGCCGGCCTGCTGGGCGACGAAATCGAAACCCCTGAAATCGTGCGCATCGCGGCGGTTTCCGCCGGCCAGCTGGGTTACGTGGACGAGTCGCTGGGCAACTGGAAGCAGCTGTTCCGCATCTCCTCGCCCACCGACGCCACCGCGCTGGAAGCGGCCGACACGGTGCTGTCGCTGTTGCAGACCAGCGGCGACATGGAAGCCGTGATTCGCTGGGTCAATGAAGTGCGCGAAGCCATCCCGACGTATGGCCGAGGCTTTGCCGTGCTGTGGCGTGACCGCCTGTTGGCTGGTGACCGCGCCGGCCTGCGCGCCCTGGCAGCCGAATCGCCCGCGTTGGAAGACGTGGACGCGCTGGAACTGGTCAAGGAAGCCTCGTGGCGCGGTTGCATCATGGCCGCCGCCGCGCTGGCCGCCTCTTGCGGCCTGGCGAACAGCCAGCACGAAGACATCAGCGCCTGGCTGCAATCGCAGTCCACCGCATGGGCCGAGGAAGGTACTCGCGCACTGGAAGACGGTCGTCTGCGTGACGCCGCCGAACGCATCTGCGCACACCGCCTGCTCAACCCCGACGCCCTGACCGCCGTGCGCGCGCAGCGCGCGTTCGAACGGGCGATGCGTCTTGGCGTGCGCGCCGCGCTGCTGGCCGGCAACCACAAAGAAGTGATCGACCTGACCGACGTCGCGTTGGACACGCAGCTTGATTTCCCCGAGCTGGACACGATGCGTGGCCGCGCCGCCGATGCGCTGGGCGACAAGCAAACCGCCATGCGCCATCTGGAACAGGCCGCCGCCGACAAGGCCGCGCCCTTGAGCACGCAGCTGTACTTTGCCCGCGTGGCCTTCAACGGCGGCTGGTTCGGTGAAGCCATCGACGCCTACCAGGCGGTGCTGGCCAACGCCTCGGCCGACCAAGGCGCCAAGGACGAAGCCGAACGCCAACTGGGCAGGCTCGGCCCGCGCGCCATTCGCGGCGCCCGCGAACTGCTGGCCGCCGGCGATCATCGCGCCGCGTGGAACCTGCTGGAACGCGTCGCCCAGTCGTGGCCGCAGATGACGGAAGTCGAGCACGAAAAGCGCCGCATCATCGCCGTGCTGTACGCCGAAGCGCGCGCGCTGGATCCGGCCAGCACCACCGAGCGCCTGGCGCTGGGCGAACGCATCGTGGAACTGGTGCCCACCGACGCCATCGGCCTGCGCCTGGCCGCCGTCGGCGCCATGCGTTTGCATCGTTTCGAACAGGCCCTGCCGTACTGGCGCCGCCTTCGCGAACTGTCCGATAACCCCACGCAATTCGATCACTACATCGATCGTTGCCTGGTGTGGATCGAAAAGGCTAATCGAAGGAAGGCAGCATGAACCCACCACTGACTACCGAACGGGCGGACGTTTCGTCCGATCTCCAATGGGTGCATGCCCAGTTGGAGGAGATCGTCACGGCGTCGGTGCGGGTCCAGGTCGCACAAGAAAACCTGGCGCGCGCCGAAGCGTTGGCGCGCGATCATCTGGAAGATTCCAAGGTCCGCTTCCTGTTGCTTCGGCTGAAGGAATCGGCGGGCTTGAACGAAGGCATGGCCGAGCAGTGGGCAACCTTGCTTCAAGAATGCCCCGACGACCTTCAGATCGTCCGTTATTGCGCGACGCGACTGGTCAAGGAACGGCATCTGGACGAGGCCTTGTCCCTGGTCGACCGGCATCTGCCGGCCTCGTCCGAGAATCCGTCGCGGCTGTTCTCGCGCGCCAAGCTGCTTAGCGACATCCGCGCGCACGAGCAGTCTGACCAGTTGTTCCGTCGGCTGATCCTTGAGCACACGGATCGCAATATCCGCGTCGAATTCGCCAAGCGGCTGCGCAAGCGCGGCTTGCTGGCGGACGCGTATGAAGCCATCCGCCCTGTCGCCGCGCACCTGGCGCCCGGCAGCAAGGCGGCGGAACTGGCCACCGCGCTGGCGGCCGATTACGCTTTCTTCAAGGGCTTGGAGCCCGAAGGCGGCCTGGCGGGCAAGGACGTGCGCATCGTGTCGATGAAGCATGCCATCCTGCACTTTCGCAACCGCAAGATTGCCGAGCAACCGCCGGAAAAGCCCGTGTCCGTCGCCCTGGTGACGGGCAGCCTGGGCCCCGGCGGCGCCGAGCGTCAGTTGACCCGTCTTGCCGGCGAGTTGACGCGCATGGCGGCACAGCCGGATCGGCAGCTGCCTGACGTCGTGATGCGGCCCGAGAAGGTCGAGGTCATGGTCAAGCAGCACACCGAACCGGCGGGCTCGACCAAGAAGAAGCAAGGGCTGGACTTTTTCCTGCCGGTTTTGGTGCAAGCGCAGATCCCGGTGACCGAGATCAACAAGCTGCCCGCCATTTCGGTGGCGCACCAGTCCGTGCCCGACGGCCGCCTGGGCCGCATGCTGGAACAGCTGCCCCCGCCCGTGCACTACGGTGTGACGCGCTTGGCCCCGGTGCTGCGCGCCAACCCCTTCGACGTCGTCAGCCTGTGGCAGGACGGTACGTGCCTGTTCGGTGCCCTGGCCGCTTTGCTTGCCGGTGTTCCGACCATCCACCTGGTGTTTCGCGGTCTGCCGCCCAACATCCGCAAGGACCGCTTCCGCGAAGAGTATCCCGAGCTGTTCCAGGCGCTGGCACAAGTGCCGGGTGTGTACTTCGTCAGCAACAGCCGCACCGCCGCCGAGGCGTACGCGCAGTGGCTGGGCATTCCCGTCGTGCGTTTCCACGTGCTGTACAACGGCGTGCCCGACCTGGCCACCAACGCCTCGCCCACCGACGAGCAGAAGTGGGAGTCCTTCAAGCAAGCCACCGCCGATGCCACCGAGACGGTCGGCGGCGTGTTCCGGCTGGAGCCGGACAAGCGGCCGCAGCTATGGATCAAGATGGCCGCGATGTACCTGAAGCGACGACCCCAGGCACGCTTTGTCATCGTGGGCGATGGACGCCTGCACGACAACATCGTCGCGCTGGCGGAAGAGCTGCGCGTGGTTGACCGGCTGCTGCTGGTGGGCTTGTCCAATCACGTGGGCTACTGGTATTCGCAGATGGACGCCAGTGTGCTGCTGTCGCGCTATGAAGGCTTGCCGAACGTGTTGATCGAAGCGCAGTTGTTGGGCGTTCCGGTGATTTCGACACCCGCCGGTGGCGCAGGAGAGTGCTTCGTTGAAAACGAAACGGGGCATCTGCTCAGCGACGTCGAACATCCCGACATGACAGAAGCCTGCGACAAGGTGGAGTCGATGGTCGACCTGGTGCGCAGTAACGAGTCATTGAAGGCGCAGAGCCGCAAACGGGCACAAGACCTGTTTTCGCTCGACGCGATGCTGTCCAAGTTCCTGAGCCTGTGCGTGCCCGTCATGCCCGTCTCGGAGAACGAGGAACGCATCGACTTCCCGCAGATGCAGCGCATGCTTGCGTGATCGGCGGCAAGTCTTTCCGAAGTCCAATAGATTGAAGGGTTTTATGCACATGAACGTCCCGGCTTTCGGCCTGCGGCGCAACGCGGCCTTCGCCATGCTGGTGTTGGCCGCTCTTTCACTTTCGGGATGCCAGCTGCCGCGTTCCGGTCCGATGTTGAGCGAAATGACGGGGGCACACGACGACAAGGACGTCATCGTGATGCCCGCCTCGCGTGAACTGGTGCAGGCCAGCAGGGTGCCTGACGTGGCCGACTTTCCCGTGCGCTATCGCGACCTGACCCAAGCGGGATTCGACCGCCTGGTGCCCGGTGACGGCATCAACGTGCGCGTGTGGGAACGCGGTGGCCTGGGCGTGTTCGCGGCGGACCCGTCTGGTGTCAGCGACCTGGGCAACCAGGAGATCGACCGTTCGGGCAACGTCTATTTTCCCATCCTGGGCAAGTTCCGCGCCGAAGGCCTGACGCTGGCGCAGCTGCATGATTCCGTCGTCGGCCGCCTGGCCAAGCTGGTCGTGGGCGCCGACGTGAGCGTCACCCGCGTGACGGACGCGCGCGGCCAGATGGTGACGGTGCAGGGCAACCTGACCAAGCCCGGCATGTACCCGATCACGCAGACCGCCCAGCGCCTGAGCAGCGCGCTGGCGCAGGCCGCGCCGGTGCAGACCAACCCCGAACAGCTTGTCATCAGCCTGCGCCGCGACAACCAGGTGGCGTCGGTGCGCCTGTCGGACATCTACCGCAATCAGAACAACGACATCCTGCTGCGGCCGGGTGACGTCATCACCGCCTACGACTCGCGCGAATACCTGACCGTGCTGGGCGCGGCGGGCAACCAGGGGCGCGTGGCGATCAGCAAGCGAAATTACTCGGTGCTGGACGCGCTGGCCGATTCGCGCGGCCTGGACGACAAGCTGGCCGACCCGCGTTCCGTATTCCTGTTCACGCCGGCCAAGGCCGGTGTCGCCGGCAAGCCGGACATGCTGCCGGTGGTGTATCAGTTTGACCTGACGCGGCCCGAGCAGGTGGCGTTGGCGCGTGAATTCACCGTGCATGAAGGGCAGGCCATCTACATCTCCGATGCGCCGTTCACGCAGGTGCAGAAGGTGTTGTCAGCCTTCCGCGTCACCATGAGCGCCGGCTTCAGCGCCACGCGTGCGATCGACAGCGATTCGGGCTCCAGCTCTTCCGGCGTGACCCAATAGCGTGTCGATGAGTAACGAGGATCGGATCAAAGGGTGGCGTAACCGCCGCAAGGACAGTAACTACGCGGTAGGGTCGGGCGTCGATGCGTGGCGCCTGGACCCGGCCGCGCGGTTTGAAGCCAAGGCCACGCCCAGCGTGCTGCTCAAGCCATTGCTTGCGCGGCTGCTGGGCGAGCCGCACGACTCCGTTGCCGCCCGCCGGGCAGTGTACGAAGCGGTGCAGGCCGAGCTGGATGCGGAGATTGCGCGTAGCAAGGTCGATGAGACGCTGGCCGATTTTTCACGGCGGCGGCTGCGCCTGATCGTGCGTCTGCTGGAAACGGACATCCGCGCGGGTGTGGACGTCTTCGCGTCGGGCTACATGCCCGCCAAGTTGATCGCGGAAGACGAACGGCTGGCGGCGGCGCATGCGCGGCGCGTCGAACGCCGCAAGCAGGACGAGGCGCGCGATGCGCGCCGCCATGCGTCGCGCAACGACATCGCGCTGGAAATCGAATTGCCGCAGGGCGAAGCCGCGGATCTTGCGATCTTGCGGCAACGCTTGCAGGTGCTGCATGAAGGACACCACCCGGGCAGCGCCGGCCGTGGGCAGCCCGTGGGGCGCACGCTGATGGCGCTGTTCGTGTATCAGCTGCGCGTGATCCACGGCGAAAGCCGCATCGCGCTGCTGTGGGCGCTGGTCGGCCCCGTCGTACTGCTGACGTTGATTTCGTCGCTGTACATCCTGATGGGCACGCACTTCATTCTTGGCATGGACGTGCAAACGTTTTCGCTGTTGGGAGCCACCACATGGATCATGTTCCGGCAGATCGTTTTCCGAAGCAGCACGGCCTATATTTCGGCCCGGGGGCTGTTGAACTTTCAGGGCGTCACACCGCTGATGTGCGCGCTGGTGCAGGCGATGATCTACGTATCGGTGTACCTGGTGGTGTTCGCCGTGCTGATCAGCGCGGGTCACGCGCTGGGGATGATCACGCTGCCGGAAAGTTGGGCGGGCTTTATTCTGTTCGTGGTGCTGATGGGCTGCTGCGGGTCGGCAATGGGTGTGCTGTTCGGGTCGATTGCGACCTTCTGGCACTTCTTCCTGCGGCTGGCGCCCGTCATCGAACGGGGCTTGCAGATCTTCTCCAGCGTGTTCTTCGTGTCGGAGCAGCTGCCCGAGCATCTGCGCCCGTGGATCTTGTGGTCGCCATTCGCGCACGGCATGCAACTGCTACGTTCCGCTTATTTCGCGGCCTACGATTCGCACGATGCCAGCCTGGGCTATTTCCTGACGGCATTGGTGTTCATGATGGTGGTTGCCCTGGCGGCCGAACGTCTTGCACGCCCCAATGTCCAGCCGATGTAAGGGGGCCAGATGATTCACCTGAACGGCGTCACTGATGAACCCTATGCCTTTGGCAGCCGGCAACCGCTGCTGGCCAACGCCACGCTCGACATACCCGTCGGGCGCTATGCCCTGCTGTCGCATACGCCCGAGATGCACCGCCAGATTGTCGACGTGTTGTGCAACCTGCGGCCGCCGCGCCAGGGCTTCGTCAAACACGACGGCAATGTCTCGTGGGCGATCGGCCGGCAGGGCTTTATCCGTGGCAAGGCCGATGGCCTTGCCGTCATCGATTTCGTCTGCGAGATGTACGAGATCGATGTCGAGGCCACGCACGAACTGGTCGCCGACCTGATCAGCGATCCCAAGGTGCTGGCCAAACCCATGGAACATTGGCCGCTTTACGCACGGCAGGAATTCTCGTTCGCCCTGGCGCTGGCGCCGGCGTTCGACGTTTACGTGATCGAAGGGGCCATCCCTTTCGAACCCTGCCGGTTTACCCGGCTCTGGCTGGCCCTGTTCGAAGAGCGGTTGATCGGCCGGACCCTAATTCTCTCTAGCTACCGCCAGAACCAGATGGCGGACTACTGCCTCAAAGGCTTGATTTATGAACGAAGCGCTCTCAGCATCGAAGACGACCTCGACCAATGCCTCAGCAAATACCCCCCGCGACGATCTCGAAGCGACTCCGGCACCGGCGATGACGTCTTCGGAGGCGGCTTCGAGGACAGCCAGCTCGGGATCTGAGGGCGGCTCTGAAATCGAACGCCGCCGTCGCGAACGGCAGGCCGCGCTGCGCGAGCGCCGGCGCCATCGCTGGATCAACGCGTTCATCGTCATCGTGCCGGTGGCGCTGGCGCTGGTCTATGTAATGTTCGTCGCCACCCCGCGCTACGAAGCGGAATCGCGTTTCTTCGTGCAGTCCGGCTCCGGCCAGCAAGGCGGCGGAGGCGGCGCGGCAAGCCTGCTGACCACGGGCAACATGGGCGGCATGCTGGGCGGCTTTGTCGACGGCTGGGCGGTCAGCGATTTCCTGAAA
Source organism: Achromobacter semiaridum (assembly GCF_053543755.1). Lineage (NCBI taxonomy): Bacteria > Pseudomonadati > Pseudomonadota > Betaproteobacteria > Burkholderiales > Alcaligenaceae > Achromobacter > Achromobacter semiaridum. Next base: position 19,247 of record NZ_JBLVOL010000039.1, read on the forward strand.
TCGCGCGACGCCATGCAACAGCTGGACAAGAAAGTCGGGCTGCGCCAGTACCTGATCCACACGGGCATCGACCCCTTCAACCATCTTGCCGAGGACTCCAGCGAAGACGACCTGTACCGCGCCTATCAGTCGGCGGTGCACGTGTCGTTCAACGCGTTGGAGCAGATTGACGTGCTGCGCGTCAGCGCGTTCTCGCCGGAAGACGCGGCGATGCTGTCCAAGGCGTTGATCGGCCTGGCCGAGGAATTCGTCAGTTCGATGAACGAAAAGGGCGTGGCCGACAAGCTGAAGGTCAGCGAAGAATCGGTCAGGTTGGCCGAGCAAAAGGCGCTGGCCGCGCGCGAAGCCTTGACGGCCTGGCGCACCACGCACGGCAACATCGACCCCACGGCCACGGTGGCCATGCTGTTGAACCTGTCCAGCCAGCTGGAAACCGAGCTGAGCAGTGCGCAGATCAATCTGGACAAGATCCGCGCGTTGGAAAACAAGGATCACTTCATGCTTAAGCCCGCCCAGATGCAAGTGGTGGCATTGCAAAAGCGCATTGCGTCGGTTCGCCGCCGCTTGAGCGGCGACGGCAATGCCGAAGCCAAGCAGCTCAAATCCTATGAAGCGTTGCGCAACACCCAGGCGTTCGCCGATTCCAACCTGACACTGGCGCAGCAGTCGTACCAACAGGCAATGACGGACGCGCTGCGCTTGCAACGCTATCTGTCCATCATCGCGCAGCCGGTGCCCACCGACCGCCCCAGCAGCCCACGCACCGCCATCCTGTTGCTGCAAGCGCTGGCGCTGGGCTTTGTGCTGATGTTTGTTTCGCGCGTGGCGATGGCATTGTTGAGGGGGCTGCGTCATGGTTGATACCGCCGTTGAAGAACGTCGCGCCCAGGCCGACGCCACCACGCAGCTGCGCGAAGTCATCCGCGATATTCTGGCGGCGGACGAACCCGCCGGCCAGATGGCCCGGCTGGGCCCGGCGCTGGCAAAGACGAACGAGGGCTGGCGCGATGTGCGACGCCTGCTGGTCGCGCCCTGGATGCGCGAAGCGAAGCTCACGCCGGCCATCGCCGCGCTGGAAACGCTGATTGCGGCGTACCCGGCCCGCGCCGATGACCGCCGTCTGCTGGCCAGCCTGCTGGGGCGCACCAAGCAGTGGGACCGCGCGATTGCCGAAGCCGACGCCGCGGCCGGCATCGAGCCCGCCAACGCGTCCTTGCACGCCGCGCGCATCCAGTTGCGCGTGCAGGCCGGCCGCGTGGCGGAAGCCGCCGTGGTCGCACGCGCCACGGTGTCCCTGGCGCGAGACGAGCCCGCCGAAGCGTATGCCTGGATGATGGCCTTTGCGCGTAACGGCGACACGGCCGAAGCGGCGGGCATCGCGGCCAGCCTGGACCCGGACCAGTTGCAAAATGAACGCGTCGCCACGATGGCGGTGCGCGCCTTGCTGGAAGACGAGCGCGCCGAGGCGGCCATCCAGTTGGGTGACAAGGCATTGAGCGCGGGCCACGACTGCCCGCCGTTGCGCGCATCGCTGGGCATGGCGCACCTGCGGCGTGCGACCGAGGATGACCGCAAGGTGCACGCGTTGACGCATTTTGAAGCCGGCCTGGCGGCCGCGCCGACGGACGTGCGCTTGTTGACGCTGTACGGCGAAACCCTGCTGCGAGCCGGCCGCTACAAGGAAGCCGCGGCCCCGTTGGCGCAGGCCATCGAACTGGCGCCCGAGCTGGAGCAGACGCGGGCCTTGTATGCGCGTGCGCTGCGCTACACCTTGCAGTACGACGATGCCGCCGCGCAGATGTTGAAGCTGGTCGAAAAGTCTCCCGACAAGCTGATCTGGCAGCGCTCGGCCATCGGCGCGCTGTCGCAGGCGGGCCGCAAGCAAGAGGCCGAGGCGCTGTACACGCAGTACGTCGCCACACGCAGCGCAAACCTGCCCAAGACCTTCCAGGAAGCCATGGCGCAGATGGAACAGCGCCTGCACATGGCGCCGATTCCGCAGGCGCGGCTGGACTGGGCCTGGTCGCTGCGTGGCGACGCCAACGCGGATCGCGCGGACTGGGAACGCCGCGCGCGCTGGGGCCACATGATCGACCATCTGCTGTTCGACTGGCTGGAATGCCGCGAAGACGATGTCGAAGAGGCCATGCAGTTGCTGGGTGAACTGGATACGGGTGAACGCTTTTTCGCGCCGCTGCTGGCAGCCGGCAAGGGCGTGGTGGTGGCGACGGCGCACGTCGGGCCGATGTATGCGGGCTTGATGGCGCTGGAGCTTCTGGGCATCCCGTCCCGCTGGCTTGCCACCGCGCCCACGGTGGCCCAAAGCAGCTATGCCACGGCCTTGATTTCCACCGCCGATCAAACCGAGGCGCAAGTGGCCAAGGCCTGCATGCGCGCCATCAACTCGGGCTACGTGCTGTGCCTGGCCATCGACGGGGGGGG
>NZ_JBLVOL010000039.1:21708-39526 GCF_053543755.1 Achromobacter semiaridum
CCATCGACGGCGCGGCTAATCCCGCCGCGCCTCGCACCACCTTCGAAGGTCAGGAAGTGACGTATTCCAGCTTTGCGTCGCACCTGGCGCATCGCATGGGCGTGCCGTCGGTGTTCTACGCGCCGCGCTGGGAAAACGGGCAGGTGACGTACACGCTGGCCATGTTGCCGGCCGCCAATCCTGGCGAAGACGCCGACGCCTACGCGCTGCGATGGCAGAAGGCGTATTTCGAACGGCTGCGCGAACACGTGGCCGGCCCCCCTGAAAATCTGCGCTTGAGCGGCGGCATCTGGCGTCATGTGCAGTCCGCGGATCGCTCCGCGCAGCAATAGGAACAAGCCTTGATGAAGTCTGCAATGAAAACGATGCGATGGCTGCTTGCCGTGGTCCTGTTGCAAGGCGGGGTGGCGGCCGCGAATCAAGCGTGCCCCAGCCCCGACGAACACTGCCCGCTTGTTTCATCGCTGCTGTCTCAACGCGAAGGCTACGGCGCCAAGGCCACGGGCGGCCTGGGCGGCAAGTTCATCGAGGTGACCTCCGACAAGGATTCGGGACCGGGCACCTTGCGCGCCGCGCTGGCGCAAGCCAAGAAGGGCCCGACCTGGATTCGCTTCGCATCCGACATGACGATCGTGCTGGACAAGCAGTTGCGCGTGCCATCCAACGTGACCATCGACGGGCGCGGCAAGCGCGTCACCTTGATCGACGACGGGCTGGGCGTGTATGGCGTGCAGAACGTCATCCTGACGCACCTGACCATCGACGGCCGCCTGAACCGGCTGACGCAGGCCGTAAACGTGGCCAATGGCAGCCGCGATGTATGGGTCGACCACATGGACCTGTCGCGCATGTCGGACCGCTTGCTGAATGTGAAGAACGGTTCGACGGACGTCACGATTTCATGGACCAAGTTCCATAACTCGAACAAGGTCATGCTGCTGAACAACATTACGTCCAAGAACCTGTTCCAGAACTACGAACGTGATTCGATCGCCCGCGTGACGCTGCATCACAATTATTTCTTCAACACCGTGCAGCGCAATCCGCGCGGGCAGTTCGGCACGTTCCACCTGTTCAACAACCTGCTTGAAGACTGGGATTTCTACGGCATGAGCTTCAGCCTGGAAGCCAAGGCGCTGGTCGAAGGCAACATCTTCAACAACACGACGCAGCGCAAGTGCGTCGAACCCGAGTTCTTTCCCACGGTGGAAGGCGTCAACGTCAACTACTGTCATTACATTCCCATTGCCGCCAAGCGCAGCGCGCTGGACAACGGGGAATCGGATCGCGGCGCCTACGAGAAATTGAAGTCTCGGCACGGCTACACGCGCGACTACAAGGCGTTCCTGCGCCTGAAAGACAACCTGTACCTGGGCGATGCCAAACCGGTGTTGCAGGACTATCGACCTGATGCCGCGCCGACGCCACCGTATTGCTACGGCTACGAGCACCCCACGCCGGAATTGGCCGACAAGATCCGCAAGTTCGCCGGCAATACCGGTGGCGATACGCCCTTGCCTGCATCAAGAACCGGCGCCGGCTGCGGCGGCTAGGCGTCAAGGCCCCGCGACAAAAAACTGTCCACCCTGAGATACACCTGGGTTGTTGTCCCCCTGAAATTGCGACGCAACGTGTTGCAATAAGCGTAACAACGTTTACAAATTCGTCCCGCCAAGGACGAGGGGACAGTGACCATGAGTCAAACACCACGATACCTGCGCCGCCCGCAGGGTTCGAACTGGGGCGATTTCGGCCACGACGACCAGTTGGGCACGCTGAACCATCTGGATAGCCAGGCCCGCCTGGCCGCCGTCGCGGAAATCAAAACCGGGCTTTCGTTTTCGCTCAGCCTGCCGCTGACGGTGCCGCGCGCGCCCGTGCTCAACCCGCGCCGCAAGGGGCCGTCGATCCAGCCCGCCGAGAAAAACGGCGTGCCGGTATATCGATACCCGCTGGGCCTGGACGTGCCCGGCGCCACCGACGTCGTCAGCGACGACCGCGTCACGCTGTCGCCGCAGTACTCCACGCAATGGGACGCGCTGGGCCATGTGGGGTCGATGTACGACGCCCACGGTACGGGCCAGCCGCAGCCCACCGGCTACAACGGCTTTACCGTCAGCGAGCCTGCCACCGACAACTTCACGGGTACCCGCGACCTGTCCATTGCGCCGATGGCGCGCCATGGCATCCAGGGGCGCGGCGTGATGGTCGATCTGCGCGCCCGCTTCGGCGATGAACACCGCAAGGTGTCGTACCGCGACCTCATGGACGTGATCCAGGCCGATGGGGTGCAAGTGCGGCCCGGCGACGTGCTGTGCCTGCACACCGGCCTGGCCGACCTGGCGTTGACGCTGGGCGATCACGAACAGGAACGGCTCAAGACCAGCTGCTGCGTGCTGGACGGCGCGGACGCGCAACTGCTGGCCTGGATCAAGGACAGCCGCATCGCCGCCATCGCGGCGGACAACCACGCCGTGGAACTGCGCAACCATCAGCTGGACGCAGGCCCCGGGCCGCTGTTGCCCCTGCACGAACAATGCCTCTTCAAGCTCGGCCTGCCGCTGGGCGAGCTCTGGCATCTGACCCCGCTGGCGCACTGGTTGCGCCAGCATGGCCGACACGCTTTCTTCCTGACCGCCGCACCCATGTACGTGCCCGGTCTGGTCGGCGCGCCGGTCAACCCCATCGCGACCGTCTGACCCTGTCAGGCGGATCGCGCAACGATTCATCATCAATCGAATATCCCCTTCGGGGAGTTGTGAGGAGCACACATGAAGAAGACCCGTTTCGCGGCCTTGGCCGCCTTGCGCCCGCTGGTTGCCGCCATTGGCCTGGTCGGCGCTGTTGGCGCGGCCAACGCCGCCGGTTATCCCGAACAGCCCATCACGATGGTCGTGCCGTATTCCGCCGGCGGCGGCGCTGACAACGCCGCGCGCATCATCGCGCAGGGCATGAGCGAAGTGGCCGGCCAAAGCGTCGTGATTGAAAACAAGGGCGGCGCCAGCGGCTCGATCGGTGCGGCCTTCGTGGCGCGCGCCAAGCCGGACGGCTACACGGTGCTGTTCGACGCGTCCGCGTTCTCGATCAACCCGGTGCTGCGCAAGCTGCCCTACGACGCGAAGAAGGACTTCGTGCCGGTCTCGCAGGCTGTCAGCGTGCCTAACATCCTGGTGGCGGCGCCGGGCTCGGCGTTCAATAACCTGCCCGACTTCATCAAGGCCGCGCGCGCCAATCCGGGCAAGTACACCTTTGCTTCGTACGGCCCCGGCAGCCTGGCGCAGATGGCCGCAGAACTGCTCAAGAAGGACGCGGACGTGAACGTCGTGCACGTGCCCTACAAGGGCGGCGCGCCGGCCATCGTGGACGTCATGGGCGGACAGGTGGACGTGTACTTCGCCAACGCGGCATCCAGCCTGAACTACGTCAGCGGCGGCAAGCTCAAGGCGCTGGCGGTGTCGTCGGCCAAGCGCATGCCGGAACTGCCCAACGTGGCCACGGTCGGCGAAGCCGGCATCAAGAATTTCGACGTGGTCGAATGGAACGGCCTGTTCCTGCCGGCCGGCGCCAGCCCGGAAGTGGTCGCCAAGCTGCAAGAGCTGGTGCAAAAGGCGCTGGCGCGTCCCGAAACGCGCGACAAGCTGGCCAAGTTGGGCCTGACGCCCGTGGGCAGCAGCGCCGCCGACTTCGCCAAGTTCGTCGACGCCGAGCAAGTGCGTTGGGCCGAGGTCGTGAAAGCCAATAACATCACGGTGAACTGATCCACCGACGGGAACGGGCGCTGTGTCGGCCCGTTCCCTGGTCAACCCGTTGCAGGGAGAAGCACACGATGAGCCGAGAAGAGGACTTCGAACGCGGCCTGGCGAACCGCCGCGCCGTGTTGGGTGACGAATGGGTGCAGCGTTCGCTGGACCGCGCCACCACGTTCACCGCCGATTACCAAAACATGATCACGCGTTACGCGTGGCACGATATCTGGAGCCGTCCGGGCTTGCCGCACAAGGCGCGCCGGATGATGGTGCTGGCCGTGACGCTGTCGCTGGGCCGCTGGGAAGAGTTCGAACTGCACGTGCGTGCCGCGCTGACGGCGCCCGACGAATCGCGCCTGACGCCCGACGAGTTAAAAGAAGTGCTGTTGCAGAACGCCATCTACGCCGGCGTGCCGGCGGCCAATACGGCGTTCAATCTGGCGCAGAATATCCTGCGCGAGGTGGCTGTGCAGATCGGCTATGACCTGGCAGCGGCGGACCCCCGGCAAGCGGATCTGTTTGGGGCGGGCTCGCAGCCGTAGCCCGCGAGGCGAGCGGGTCGCTGTCGGCGCCTGGTGGCGTGGCTGCTTGCGTTGCGGCTTGCGTTGCGGCTTGCGTAGCCGTGGGAATTGGTGCAACCGCCTCAAACCGTCCGCCCAGCGCCAGATGCAGGTTCACGCGCTGCACCAGCCTTTCGGCGCGGATGTGCAACAGGTCGCTCTGCACGCGCAACGCGTCGCGCTTGCGCTGCAATACATCAAAGTCGTCGAACTGGCCGATCTGCCGCTGCACCTGGGCCAACGTCAACGCGCGTCGGCTTTCGGAATATTGGCGTTGTATCGCTTGCTCGCGCATCGCCAGCTGCTGCTCGCCCGTCAAGCCATTTTCCACTTCGGCCATTGCGCCCAGGATGGCGCGCGCGTACAGCGCCAACGCTTCACGCTGTTGCTCGGTGCGCAATTGCAGCGTGATCTGGCGGCGGCCCGCATCGAATAGCGGCCACGCCAGAGAGGCTCCCACCGGGAACACCCAGCTTTGCATGCTGGTCGCCAAGCCCGAATAGTCTTTGGTGAAACGCCCCGCGCCGGCAAATATCGCAATCGTGGGCAGGCGCGCCGCCTTCGCTTCCTCGGCGCCGAAGTACGCCGCCACCAGGCGTTCGCGCGCGGCCACCAGATCGGGCCTGCGGTCCAGCAGGGCCAGGGGCAAGCCGGGCGCAAGGGGCGCGGGCGAATCCGGCATGGCTTCGTCGGCCTGCGCCGCGCCCGCGGGGTAGCGTCCCAGAATCAGTTCCAACGCGCGCAGCGCCTGCACTCGCGCCAGTTCGCGCTGGGCCACCACGTCCGCCGCCGCCGCCACTTGCTCGGACCACTGCGCCACTTCCAATTCGTTAACCCTGCCGATGCGGCGGCGGTACTCGATCAGCTTTAGCTGGTCGCCGGCAGTGTTCTCCAGCTCGCGCGCCAAGGCAAGCTGGCCGCCGGCTTCCAGCGCCGCGATCCAGCTTCGGGCGGTCAGGGCGCCGATGGATTGGCGGGCGTAGGCGTAGTCGGCTTCCGATGACCGGTAGCCCGCCTCGCCGGACAGCTTCTCGGCGCGGGCCCTGCCCCATAGGTCCAATTCCCAGTTCATCAGCACGGCATAGCCGTTGGCCGAGAACGCACTGCCGGGCGTCGGATCGGTGGCGGTGCGCGCGCCGATGCCGACCGTGGGCAGCAGCGATGCCCCCGCCAGCCGGGCCTGGTGCGCGGCCTGTTGCATCCGGCTGGCCGCGATGCGCAGGTCTACATTGTTGGCCAGCGCTTCGTCGATCAACGTTTGCAGCGTGCCGGTCTGCGCAAACCCCGCCCACGCGGGCTCGAATGCGGCAGCCTGCGCGCTGGTTGTCCACGCGGCCGGCACATCGGTGCCGGCCATGGCGTCCTTGATCATGGCATCGTCCGCGGGCCGGTTCAGGTTGGCGCAGCCGGCCATCAGCATGGCCATGCATGCCAGGGGCAGCGCGCGGGGAAGGAGGGGCAGGGGCGCGGACATGGGCGGGCCGGTCAGTGCAGCTTGAGAACCAGATAGTCCAGCTTGGACGACACGCGGAAGATGACTTTGCGCACCATATGCAGCGCGGGCAGGCTTTCCGTGTAGATGGCCGCGTTGCCCCGGGCGCCCATGGCAAACACCACGTCCTCGGGCGCTTGCAGGTCTATGCGCACCGCGTATTGCATCGGCGCGGCGGCGCTGGCGCCTTCCGCCGTGGTGCCCGGCAAGGCGCCGGACGCCTGGAACTGGCCTTGCGATGTGGCCCACACAATTGAATCGACGCTGCCTTTGAACACGTGGCCGGGCACGGTGCGCAAAGACACCTCGACCTCGTCGCCCGGCTTGACCTTGGTCAGCTGGTTCTGATCGAAGAACGCGATGACCTGCTGCGAGGTTTCAACAAAAGACATGATGGGGCGCAAGGGTATCGCGGCAGCATAGGAGCCCACGCGCGCTTGCAGGTTGATGGCGTATCCGTCCGCCGGCGCATACAGCGTGGTTTGCGCCAGCTCCCATTTGGCCGTGTCCAATTCGGCCTTGACCTGCGCTACGGCGGCCTGGTCGCCTTCGTACATGGCGCCGATGTTCAGCCGGATCTTCTGTTCCGCTTCGCGCGCGGCTTCCCAGTTGGCCTGCCGTACCTTCAGTTCGCTTTGAAAGCTCTGTACGTCGTATTGGCTGCCGGCGCCGCGCGCGGCCAGCGCGGTGCTTTGGCGCAGCCGCATGCGGGCCAGATCGACCTGCGCCAACGCCGCCGCCGTCATCGCCCTGGCCGAGGATAAATCCCGGTCCAACGATTGCTGCGTGGCCTGCGCATCGATCAATTTGGCTTCCAGTTGCCGCAGCTTCAAACGATAGGGCTCGTCGTCCAGGCGCAGCAGCACGTCGCCCTTCTTGATCAGCCGATTGCCTTCCACGGCGATCTCAACCACGCGTCCGGTCACGCGGGGAACGACTTCCACGACGTAGTTGGTCACGCGCAGTTCGGCGGACGAAGGCGTGACGACGTTGATGATGAAAATAAGCGCGGTCAGGCCCGCCGCGCCGACCGCCACCACGCCCACCTGCGATTGGATATTCCAGGGCAGCAGCTTCAGCTTGATGAAGATCAGCCACACCAGCACGCCGTAGAAGAGAGCAATGAGTTCAAGCATGCGAACCTCCTTGACCCGTGCGGCATATTCCAGTCGCGCGAACGCGGCGACGCGACATGTACACCAGCGGCGCGCCGGCCATCAATCGTCCGGTCTGGATGGAGGGGGCGGTATATCGGCGGCGGTCGCCGCGCCAGGCGGCTCATCGTGCGTGTCGCGGCCATACGCCATCTGATACCCGATGGGTTTGGTATGGGCCCACAGCCACGCAAAGGGCCACAGCATGCCGCCGAACGCCAACGACAAAAGACACAGCGATTTGATGGCTTCGGCTTGCGGGTGGTGGCGCTTTTCGGCGATGACTTCCGGCAGGACGTGCAGTTTCCAGAATATCCAGACGGCCAGGACGGGCACCAGAACCAGCACCACCCAGACCAGCACATCGGCGATGGCGTCTTCCCAATGGCCCGCTGCGGCGTGCGCCGTGCCCGGCACCATCGCGGCTGGGACGGCCATGGCCAAGGCCACGGCAAATCCATGTCGTGAACGGGCTAAAGACATTTCGCGCCCCTTTTCCCAATGGGATACCGATAACTCAACGCGTTGCCGGGGTGGCTTATTGCGAAACAGCACATTGATTTTCGCCAGTGACCCAAGGATGTGTCTATGCTAATTTCGGCAATATGTTGTCAGATCCACGTCGTGGGTACCTTGCGCGGGGAAACAGATGGATCTTCATCATTTCAAGTCGCTCGATTCTTACGCCGACGCCATCTTCGACGCCCAGGCACGCGTATTTCTCTTGGGTCGCGGGGGCGGGGGATGGCATATCAGCCGTTTCGACATTGACGGCTTCGATCTCCAGCAGGGCAGTGCCGCCGTTTCAAACGTGTGCGAAGCGGTGTGCCGGTCTACTCACCTGACGTTGCTGTTGTCGCAGCCTTCACCCGCACAGGCCTGGCTGAATGGCGCGCCATTGAATGCGGCGGCGCTGGGCATATTGGCGCCGGGCAAGGGATATGTCTTTCGCGCGGCGGGCCCCAACGAATGGATCAGTATCGCGTTGCCGCTGGATGCCGATCGGTTCACAGGCGATGGCCTGATGGCGCAGACGTTCAGGCGTTGGCGTAGTGCGGGCGGCATGGAGAAAACAGACCCCCTGCAATGGGGCGCCCTGCGCGAAGCGGCCCTGATGGCGATGACGCCCGCCTGTCCTGCCGCCATCGGCCGCCGCTTGATCGAACGCAGGCTGTTCGACCTGATGGCCTGCCGCTTCCCGAACGACCCGTGCAAGGGCCGCCCTTCGTCATCCCTGGCATTGCTGTGCGATGCCACGCTGACCGTGTTTCGCGAGCGTAATCAGAATGCCCACGTCGAAGACATCCGTCGCGGCCTGAAAATCAGCGAGCGTAGTTTGCGCGACTTCTTCCAGACATGTTTTGGCATCGGCCCGGGGCATTATCTTTGCCTGCGCAAGCTGCACGACGTGTATTGGGACCTGGCATCCGGCAAGGACACGCGGATGACGGTGGCTGACTGCTTCTTGCAGCACGGCTATTCCTATTCGACGCATTCCGCCGCGCAATACCGCGCGCTGTTCCTGGAAACCCCTTCGGCGACGCGCCTTCGGTTTCATCCGCAATAGCGGTGCACCTTTCACGATTCGAACCTGACGATTTTTCGCCGGAATCATCATGGACCTTGAATTGCGACTCGGCTCACAATGTCCGATGGGCCGATCAAGGAGCGAGATGATGAAAACCGAAAAAGGAATCGCAAAGGACGAACCCGTCGGCGCCGCTATTGAAAACGGCGCGCCCGGTGTCGCGGGGTTGTCGGCAAAGAAATACGAGCGCGAGTTGGCCAGGCTGCATGTCGAACTGGTCAAGCTTCAGCAATGGGTCGTGCATAGCGGAGCAAAGGTCTGCATCCTGTTCGAAGGGCGCGACGGCGCGGGCAAGGGCGGCACCATCAAGGCCATTACCGAACGAGTCAGTCCACGGGTATTTCGCGTAGTGGCGCTGCCGTCGCCCACCGACCGCGAAAAAACGCAGATGTACGTGCAGCGCTATCTGCCGCATTTGCCGGCGGCCGGCGAAATCGTGATATTTGACCGCAGTTGGTACAACCGCGCCGGCGTGGAACGCGTCATGGGGTTTTGCACCAAAAGCCAGGCCAAGGCATTTTTGAAAGCCGTGCCGCTGGTCGAGCGCGCGATCATCGATTCCGGCGTGATCCTGATCAAGTACTGGCTGGAAGTCAGTGAAGCCGAGCAGACGCGGCGGCTACAGGCGCGGATTCATGACGAGCGAAAAATCTGGAAGCTGTCCAAGCTGGATCTGGATTCGTACAGCCACTGGTATGACTATTCGCGCGCGCGCGACGACATGTTTGCGCAAACCGATACCGACTACGCGCCTTGGTTCGTGGCCGATTCCAATAACAAAAGACGGGTGCGCCTCAATATCATCAGCCACCTTCTGCAGAGCATTCCGTACAAGGCGCTGCCCCGGGCGAAGATAACGCTGCCCAAGCGGCAAAAGCCCCAGGGCTACCGCGAGCCGGACCGCCCGGTGCGCAACGTACCGACGGTGTTCTAGAAATCTGGCGGCCCCCAAACCGGGCGCCCCGGGGCGAGTGGTATCTTGTGTCTGTTTTTATGTAGATGCATTGGCAGACGCCACCCGCCCCATGTCCGACCACGTAACACCCGCGCCGCCCAACCCGCCCACCGCGTCCGATGAACCCCAGGCCATTCACCGGCCCTTCGTGCAGAACGTGGGCACGCGGCGCATGCTGCATTTCACTCAGAAAGAAATCCAAAGCAGCATGTCGCTGCTGAATCCCGACGCGCTGGAAATCGAGTACACGCGCATGATGATGGGTTTCGTGCTGTTCAACCCCGAGCCCGCGCGTATTCTGATGGTGGGCCTGGGCGGCGGCTCGCTGCCCAAGTTCTGTTATCGCTACCTGGCTGGCGCGGACATTGAAGTGGTCGAGATCGACCCCGCCGTCATTGCCCTGCGCGAGGCCTTCATGGTGCCGCCCGACAACGCCCGTTTTCGCGTGATCCAGGCCGATGCGGCCGACCACCTGCGCGGGCTGTCGGACCATGCCGACGTGATTTTCCTGGACGGCTATGGCGTGGGCGGCATTCCCGACGCGCTGTGTTCCGAAGCGTTCTACGCCGACTGCCACCGCGCGCTACGCGAGAACGGCATCCTGGTCATCAACTACCACGTGAACCATCCGATGCATCACGAGTACCTGGCCCGTGTGCGGGCGTCGTTCGGGTCGTCGATGTTTGAAGTGGTGGATGACGACATGACCAACAGCGTGGTGTTCGCCTGCAAGGGCGACTTGCTGAACGATCCGGCCGCGGCCGAACTGAAGCGCCCGGCCGCCATCCCGCGCGACGCGTGGCGTCAGCTGATGCCGACGCTGCGCGTCATCGGGGCTACGCTGGAACTTCGATAGCCTTGCGGATCCGCACGGGGATGGACTTGTAGCTGGGCGTGCCGCTTTGCTTGTCCTGGTAGTCCAGCGGGCAAAGGTTGTTGGCTTCGGGGTAGTACGCGCCGACGGACCCGGGCGCTATGTCGTAGGCAATGGCGGTCAGCCGCAGATGGCGATGCGATTCGCCCGGCAGGCCGGTGTTGATGTCGACGTCGTCGCCATGTTCCAGGCCGTGACGCGCCATGTCGGCGGCGTTCATGAACAGCACGTCGCGTCGGCCGAACACGCCGCGATAGCGGTCGTCCAGCCCATAGATCGTGGTGTTGTATTGATCGTGGCTGCGCAACGTGGTCAGCGTCAGCGTGTCGGACGGCGCGGCCGGGTCCTCGCGCAGGCCCTTGAACGGAAGGAATTGCGCCTTGCCGGTCGGGGTCTTCCAGATGCGTTCCGTGGGCGGCAGCGACAAGCGAAAACCGCCCGGCTTCAGGATGCGTTCGTTGTAGCCCCGAAAGTTCGGGTAGACCTGTTCGATCAGGTCGCGGATGCGGCCATAGTCTTCCACCAGATGCAGCCATGGCACGCGGGTGTGCGGCAACGTGGCAGCGGCCATGGCGGCAATGATGGCCGGTTCGGATCGCAGGTGTTCGGAGGCCGGCGCCAGCTTGCCGCGCGAGGCATGCACCATCGACATGGAGTCCTCGACGGTGATGGACTGCGCGCCGGCGGCCTGCACATCGCTTTCCGTGCGGCCCAGCACCGGCAGGATGATCGACTCGCGGCCGATCAGCAGGTGCGATCGATTCAGCTTTGTGTTCATGTGCACCGCCAGGTCCAGCCGGCGCATGCCGGCTTCGCACTGATCAGTGTCGGACAGGGCCATCGCCAGGTTTCCGCCCAGGCAGATCAGCGCGCGCGCCGAACCGTCGACCATTGCTTTCATGGCGTCCACGGCGTCGTGGCCGTGGCGCTCGGGCGGGCGGAAACCGAACGTCTTTTCAAAGTTGTCGAACATCACCGGATCGATCTTTTCCGTGATGCCTACCGTGCGATTGCCCTGCACGTTGGAATGCCCGCGCAGCGGGCAGATGCCGGCGCCCGGCTTGCCGAAGTTGCCGCGCATGAGCAGCAGCGCGGCAATCTGCTGCACGTTGTGCGTGCCGCGCGCGTGCTGGGTGATGCCCATGCCGTAAGTAACGATGGTGGCATTGGACTTGGCGTACGCGGCCGCCACGGCTTCAAGGTCCGCGCGGGACAGGCCGCTGGCGGCTTCGATGTCGTGCCAGGGGGTGTCGTTAAGGTCCTGCACATAGGCGTCAAAGCCCTCGGTGTGCTGGGCGATGAATTCATGGTCCAGCACGCCGCGCGCGTCACGGTCCGCCGCCACCAGCGCCTTCATGATCCCCTTGAGCGCGGCCGCGTCGCCGCCGACCTTCACCTGGTAATACGTGGACGCAATGCGGGTGGACCCCAGCGTGCCCATCTCGACCGGATCCTGGGGGTCGGCAAAGCGTTCCAGCGCGCGTTCTCGCAAGGGGTTGAACACAATGATGGGCACGCCGCGCCGCGCGCATTCGTGCAAGGTGCCCATCATGCGCGGGTGGTTGGTGCCGGGGTTGTGACCCATCGAGATGATCAGGTCGCAGGTGTCGAAGTCGTCCAGCGAAACCGTGCCTTTGCCGATGCCGATGGCTTGCGGCAGGCCGACGCTGGTGGCCTCGTGGCACATGTTCGAGCAATCGGGAAAGTTGTTGGTGCCCAGTTCGCGCGCGAACACGCTGAAGAGAAAGGCGGCTTCGTTCGAGGCGCGGCCCGACGTGTAGAACTCGACCATGTCGGGGTCGGGCAACGCGGCTAGCGTTGCGCCGATACGGGCAAACGCGGCGTCCCAGCTGATGGCTTGATACGTGTCGCTGGCGGCGTCGTAAGCCATCGGGTGGGTCAGCCGGCCGGCGTCTTCCAGGTCGTGGTCGCTCCAGGTCAGCAGTTCGGTGACGGTATGCGCGGCAAAGAACTCGGGCGTGACGCGTTTCTTGGTGGCTTCCCACGTCACGGCCTTGGCGCCGTTTTCACAAAACTGGAAGGTGGACGTGTGCGCCTTGTCGGGCCACGCGCAGCCAGGGCAGTCAAAGCCGTCGGGCTTGTTGGTGCGCAGCAGCAGCACGGGCGCTTCGGCAATGCGCATCTGGTCGGCGACGGCCTGCGCGGTGGCCTTGAGCGCGCCCCACCCCCCCGCGGGAGCGTCATAGCGATGGATGCCGGTCAGGTTGCGTGACTTCATGAATTCTCTTTTCTCAGTACAACGGCCACGTTTTTAAACGTTTTTTGCTGAATACCGCATGTCGCCCGAAAAGTCTCGTTATTTCAATTTGTGACAAAACTATTCATTTGCTTATAATGCCGGCTCGATTCAATAACGATTAGAGGCTTGCCCGCCGCGGGTGCGGTGGCGCCGGCAGGAGAAGAAGATGTTGAACAAGGTCGTAAAGATGGGCGCGCTGGCCGTATTGGCGGCGGCGATTTCCGGTTGCGCCACCGAGCGTTCGCAAGCGCTGGTGGTGCCGGCCACGCAGGCGGCGGCCAAGCCGTATCAAGGCGTGCGCAGCCCGATCTCGGTGGGTAAATTCGATAACCGCACCAACTATCTGCGTGGCGTGTTCTCGGACGGCGTGGACCGCCTGGGCGGCCAGGCCAAGACGATCGTGGTCAGCCATCTTCAGCGCAGCGGCCGCTTCCAGGTCATGGATCGCGACAACCTCTCCGAAATCAAGCAGGAAGCCGGCTTCAACAAAAAGGCCAACCAGATCAAGGGCGCCCGCTACGTCGTGACGGGCGACGTCACCGCCTTCGGCCGCAAGGTCACTGGCGACCAGCAGCTGTTCGGCATCCTGGGTCGCGGCAAGGAACAAGTGGCGTACGCCAAGGTGGACCTGAACGTGGTGGACGTGACGACGTCCGAAGTGGTGTATTCCGCGTCGGGCGCGGGCGAGTACAGCCTGTCGAACCGCGAAGTCATCGGCTTTGGCGGCACCGCCAGCTACGACTCCACCCTGAACGGCAAGGTCCTGGACCTGGCCATCCGCGAAGCGGTTGACCGCCTGGTCGACGGCATCGAGCAAGGCGCCTGGCAGCCTTCGGCCAACTAAGGAGAACTTCCATGTTGAAACGACAGGCGATGCGTCGCCCGGGTGCGCTTGCGCGCGCCGGACGCGGCTTGGCGGTTGCCGCCACGGTGGGCCTCTTGAGTGCATGCGTGCAGCAGCCCAAGTCGATGTACAGCTGGCAGGCTTATCAGCCTTCCGTCTATGCCTATCTGAAGGAAGACGGGTCGGATAACGCGGTGCAGGCTCAAGCCCTGGAAAAGAACATTGAAACCGCGCGTGCGGCCAATGTTGAGTTGCCGCCGGGCTTTCGCGCGCATCTGGGCATGCTGTATCTGAAGATGGGTGATGGCGACAAGGGCGTGGAACAGCTGCAAAGCGAGAAGGCGGCTTTCCCGGAATCCACGCCGTTCATGGACTTCCTGATGCGCAACGTCGGCAAGCCCGCGGCGTCCGCTGACGCCGCATCCGCCACCCCGGCATCCGCCGATGCGGCAGCCTTGAAGAAGGGATCGTGATGATGAACCGATTGTTCCGAATCGGCCTGTTGGCCGCCGTCGCCATGCTGGCCGGTTGCGTCGCGCCGCAACAGCATGTGGATTACACCGCCTTCCGCGAAAGCAAGCCGGCGTCGATCCTGGTGCTGCCGCCGCTGAACACGTCCGTGGACGTGGCCGCGACGGCCGCCGTGCTGTCGCAAGCCACGCGGCCCCTGGCGGAATCGGGCTACTACGTGATCCCGGTGGGCGTCATGGACGAGACCTTCAAGCAGAACGGCCTGAGCTCCCCGGATGAAATCCACGGCTTGCCCGGCGCCAAGCTGCGCGAGATCTTCGGTGCCGACGCCGCCTTGTACATGACGGTCAAGCAGTACGGCGCCAGCTATGCCGTGGTGTCCAGCAACGTCACGGTGGCCATCGACGCCGAACTGATCGACCTGCGCAACGGCGCCAAGCTGTGGTCGGGCAGCAAGCAGGTAGTGCAGGCCAGCAACAGCAGCGGCGGCCTGATCGGCATGCTGGTGCAGGCGATGGTGGACCAGATCGTCAACACACTGTCGGATCGCAGCTATGGCGTGGCCGGCACCACCAACCACATGCTGCTCAGCGCGGGGCAACCCGGCGGTATCTTGTACGGGCCACGTTCCCCGCGCTACGACACGCAGTAATCCTGCCCGACGTATCAGTCCCAGGCCGCGGCCAGCCCTTCGGGGCTGACTTCGCGGCCGTTTCTTTCCAGCGTCGCGATTTGCGCCATGTCCGCGTCGGTCAAACGCAGATCCCTGGCCAGCAGGTTGCTGGCCAGGTTGTCGCGCTTGGTCGATGACGGGATCACCGAATAGCCCAGCTGTAGCGCCCAGGCCAACGTCACCTGCGCGGGCGTGGCGTTGTGGCGGTCGGCGATTTCCCGGATGACCCGGTCTTTCAGCACCCGGCCATACGCCAGCGTCATGTACGACGTGACGTGGATGCCCTGCTCCTTCAGGAACGCCGTCAGCGTGGCGTTCTGCAAGTAGGGGCTGAGTTCGATCTGATTGGTGGCGATGGCCTCGCGGCCCACGGCGGCGATGGCGGCGCGGGTTTGCGCAATGGGAAAGTTCGAGATACCGATCTGGCGCGTCAGCCCTTGCACGCGGGCCTCGGCCAGCGCGGTCATGCATTCATCGATGGACACGCCGTTACCCGGCGCGGGCCAGTGGATCAAGGTCAGGTCCACATAGTCGGTTCGCAGCTTGGCCAGGCTGTCCTTCAAGCTGGGCAGCAGTTTGTCGCGCCCGGTGTTGGGCACCCAGATCTTGGTGGTGATGAACAAGTCATCGCGCGCCACGCCTGATTGCGCAATGGCCTGGCCCACGTCCGCTTCGTTCTCGTAGATCTGCGCCGTGTCGATGGCGCGATAACCGACGTCCAGCGCGTTGCGCACCGAATCAATGACGACTTGTCCTTGCAGCCGGAACGTGCCGACGCCGAAACTGGGAATGCTCATGTAAAACTCCGAAAGGGGGGATGATCCAGGCGCCGATGGCCCGGGAATGCAGCCAGTGTGCCCGCCGTATCCTTGCCAAAAAAGCCCCATATCGGCGAAATACTTTTGATATAACGTCAAGTATGAAAACGACGCTAGATGAAATGCAGGTCTTTATCGCCGTGGTGGACAGCGGGTCCATCACCGCTGCCGCCGACGTGCTGGGCCAGACCATCTCGGCCACCAGCCGCACCATGAGCCGGCTGGAAGAAAAGCTGCAAACCACGCTGATGCGCCGCACCACGCGCAGGCTGGCCCTGACCGAAGAAGGCCGCGCGTATCTTGAGCAGGTGCGCCGCATCGTCGCGGCGGTCGAAGAAACCGAAGACCTGATGAATGTGCGGCGCAATCAACCCGCCGGGCTGTTGCGTGTGGATGCGGCCTCGCCCTTCATGCTGCACGTGATCGCGCCGCTGGTGCCCGGCTACCGCAAGCGGTATCCGCAAGTCGAGCTGGAATTGAATAGCAACGAAGGCAATATCGATTTGCTGGAACGCCGCACCGACCTGGCGATCCGCATCGGGCGGTTGAAGGATTCGTCGCTGCACGCCGTGCCGCTGGGCCAGAGCCGCGTGCGCGTGCTGGCCAGCCCGGCGTATCTGGCGCAGCAGGGCACGCCCAAGCGCGTGGCCGACCTGGCCAAGCACATTCTGCTGGGGTTCAGCCAGCTGGAATCGTTGAACGAATGGCCGCTGCTGGATGCCGACGGCCAGCCCCTGCACATCAAGCCCGGCGTGCGCGCCCACAGCGGCGAGACGTTGCGGCAGCTGGCGCTGAACCAGGGCGGCATTGTCTGCCTGTCGGATTTCATGACGCGGGCCGATCGCGAATCGGGCGCGTTGCAGCAGGTGTTGCCGCGCCAGACGCAAGACGTCAGGCAGCCGATCAACGCGGTGTACTACCGCAACACCGCGATTTCATCGCGCATCAAATCGTTCATCGACTATGTGCTTGAAACGGTAGGGCCGGACGGATTCTCCGAGCCGCCCGGTCGGTGAGAGATGTGTCCAATGGAGACATCGCCCTCGGGCGCGCGGGGGGCAACCGTATACTGCCCCCGTTTTAAACCTGGATAGCCCCAACCCCATGAGCATCTTCTCCCGCTTCTTCGGCCGCAAGGAAGAATCCGCCGACGCCCGCGCGCTGGCCGCCAACCCCGCCATCGAAAACCCGCTGAGCTTGCAGGTGCTGTTCGCCGAGCCCCTGGCGCTGGACGAGGACGGCTTGCGGGCGGCGTTGTGCGCGTATCACCCGTCGATGAGCGATGCCCGCGTCGAGATCGCACCCGACATGCCGGAAGTGCTGGGCCTGGCGGGCTGGGGCGACCACGTGGTGCGGCTGGTGGGTTTTGACGCGCCCTATCCCAAGGATGCAATGGAAGCCTGCGTGGCGCCGGCGCACTATCCCGGCACGGTCAAGGATGAAGTACGCGCGCACGCCAGCCACATCATTTTGTACTACGCGGGTTTTTCGCAGGATCCGCTGGAGCAATACGTGGCGCTGGCCGCCGTGGCCGGCGCGTTGACCGGCTTTGGCGCGGTGGCGGTGTTGAACGAACATGCCCATACCTCGTTGCCGGCCGGCGTGTTCGATGCCGAGTCGTTGGGTGAAGAAAGCCTGGACCTGCTGCGCACGCTGCCGCTGAACATGCTGTATTGCGGCTTTGTTAAGTATGAAGTGGATGGCGTGGCCGGCGTGTGGATGCGCACCTATGGCGCCGACCTGTTCAGCCTGCCCGACTTCGCCGCGCTGGCCCGTGGCCATGATGAAGGCGAGTACTACTCGAATATCTTCAACAACATCATGGGTTACATGCTGGAAAGCGGTGCTGAACTGGCCGCCGGGCACACCATGCAGATCGGCGAGAACGCCTACATGAAATTGCGCGAGCCCACCCAGGAAGAGTACTTCCTGGACGGGCCCGCGCAGGTTCTCGTTGCCGAGATCATCACGGCGGACGAGATCAACGCGCCGCAATAATCGCGCGACCCCCGGCAGCCGGCCAGACCCGCAGGCCCAGCGCCAGGGCGGCCGCGCCTGCCGCCACCACCGTCACACCCGTCCAGCCCCAGTGCGCCAGCGCCAGGCTGCCCAGCGCGCCACCGGCGGCCATGCCGATGAACACGCCGGTCATCAGGATGGCGTTCAGGCGGCTGCGGGCGGCCGGGTCAATGCCGTAGACGATGCTTTGATGCGCAATCAGCGAGGTCTGGATGCCCAGATCAAAGCCGATGGCGGCGCCCGCGATCAGCCACAGCGCGGCGTGCGGCGACAGAAAGGGCAGAAAGATCATGGCGGCAAACGACACCATCGTCAGCCCGGCGCCCAGGCTGGCCACGGCAAGCGGACCCCGGGTGTCGGCCAC
>NZ_JBLVOL010000040.1:0-17361 GCF_053543755.1 Achromobacter semiaridum
CGTGGGTTCGCCCACGCCAAAGCGGGTGTCCGAGGCGGCCAGCGTGCGGGCCGCGGCGTCCAGGTCCGGCAGGCGGGGCGGCAGGCCGCCCGGGCTGCCGGGGCGGAGATCGGGCGACGCGTTTGTACCGATCAACGCGGCGCGTTCGCGTGCATAGGCATCGCTTAGCAACGCGGCCAGCGGCACCGGGGTGAAGTCGGGGTCGCCATACCAGGCGGCGCGGTCCGCGAACGCCAGCTTGGCGGCTTCGGCAATGCGGTGCACGAACTGCGGCGACGTCGGGTCCAGCCCTTCCATCCCCAGATGCCTCAGCATCGCCAGCTGCTGCAAATGCACCGGCCCTTGCGACCACACGCCGCACTTGGCCACGGTGTAGCGGCCGTACTGGGTGGTGACGGGTTCGTCGTAGGTGGCGCGCCAATCGGCCAGGTCCGACTTGCGCAGCAGACCCCGGTTGCGCTGGCCCGTGGTGTCGCGCACGGGTTCGTTGGTGTAGTAAGCGTCGATGGCATCGGCCACAAACCCGCGATACCAGCAGTCCAGCGCGGCGTCGATGCGCCCGCGCCGATCGGTGCTGGCGGCGTGCGCCTCGTCCAGGATGCGCGTGTACGTAGCGGCGATGGCCGGCGTGCAAAACAGCGAATCGGGCGCGGGCACGCGGCCGTCGGGCATCCAGACGTCGCGCGAGGTGGTCCATTCATCACGAAACAGCGCCTGCACGGCAAGCACGGCCTGCGACACGCGCGGCACCAGCGGGAAGCCGTTGCGGGCGTAGTCGATGGCGGGACGCAAGACGTCGGCCAATTCCCAAGTGCCATAGTCGCGCAGCAGCGTCAGCCACGCCCCGAATGCCCCGGGCACGGTGGCCGGCAGCAGCCCGATGCCCGGCACCATCTCCACGCCCAGCGCGCGAAACGCGGCCGGCGTGGCCAGGGCAGGCGCGGTCCCTTGGCCGCACAGCGCGCGCATGCGCTGTTCGTTTTCGTTCCAGAGCAGGATGGGCACTTCGCCGCCCGGGCCATTCAGGTGCGGTTCGACGATTTGCAGCGTGAAACCGCCGGCCACGGCCGCGTCGTAGGCGTTGCCGCCGCGTTCCAGCACGCCCATGGCCACCTGCGACGCCAGCCAATGCGTGGACGACACAACACCAAAGGTGCCGCGAATTTCAGGACGGGTGGTGAAGGATGCGCTCATGGGGCGGGGCGGTGACAGGCTGGGGACGACCGCAGTATAGGGTCGTGAAATAACTGGAATCATCTTTATGGGCATGATTCAATAACCGTCCGGTTATAGAGACGCACCGAGTACCGCATGAACTGGGACCCCGCCCGACTGTCCAATCGCCTGAAGCATCGCCATCTGGCCCTGCTGGCCAATATTGCCCGGCATGGGTCATTGACCCGTGTGGCGGCGGCCACCGGCATCAGCCAGCCCGCCGTGACCAAGGCGCTGGCCGAACTTGAAGATATTTTTGGCGGACCGCTGTTCCTGCGCAGCGGTCGCGGCCTGGTGCCCACGCCGTTGGGCAAGCTGGCGCTGGTGCGCGCACGCCACATGCAAAGCGATCTGGACCTATGGGCGCGCGAAGTCCAGGCGCTGCATGCCGGCCATTCCGCGCACCTGAACGTGGGCGTGGTGCCCTACGTGTCCAGCGCCTTGCTGACCGCCGCCATCAGCCGCCTGCATCAGCGTTATGGCGTCACGCTGACCTTGCACCGCGCGACCACGGACCACCTGGTGCCCATGCTGCGCCGACACGAGCTGGATTGCATCATCAGCCGGGCCACGTCCACCGTGGCATTGGACGACCTGATGCACAAGGTGCTGTACCACCAGCGCCCGCGCCTGATCGCGCACAGCAGGCTGGCGCAGCGGCTGGCGCGGCGCAAGCCCGATTGGGCTGCCGTGGCCGCCATGGATTGGGTGCTGCCCGCCGCCAACACCCCCACGCGGCAACTGATCGTTGAACACTTCATCCGCGCCGGATTGCGGCCGCCGTCACCGGTGCTGGAAGCCTATTCCACGGATGTGATCGAAGGCATGTTGACGATGAACGAGACGCTGATATCGGTGGTGCCCGAAGACATCGCGCGCGAGCTTTGCCAGCGCGGAAAGCTGGGCATGCCGCCCTGGGACTTCGGGTGGGAACTGCCGCCCATCAACCTGATCAGACGCAAACGCGATCAGGTCTTGGCGGCCGAGGAACGGTTTTCGGAAATCCTGCTGGACCTGTGCGGCGACGCAGGCGCGCCCATGGGGGCGGGCGCGGCGCCGGCTTAACGGGCTATCGCTTGCCGCACGATACCCAGTAACTCGGCGGCCGCCACGTCCGGGTCGGCATCGTTGCTGACGTGGCGTATCGCGCAGTGCGCCGGCACCGCGTAATCCTGCAACGCGCGCGCCAGCCGTTGGCTGATCTGATCGCCGCTTTCGCGGCCCCGGCCCGCCAGCCGCTGCGCAAGCAGGGCCGGCGCAACCGTCAGCTCTACCGCCGTCAACGCCGGGTAGCGCGCATGCGCGACGGGCAGGTGCGCGCGCGAACCGTTCACGATCACCACCGCGCCACACGCCAGCCAAGTGTCGATTTCAATGCCGACGCCGTACTGCAAGCCATGGCTGGCCCAGCGCAGGGCGAAGCAACCCAACGCCGCGCGGCGGTCGAACTCGTCGGGCGTCAA
Organism: Achromobacter semiaridum; assembly: GCF_053543755.1. Lineage (NCBI taxonomy): Bacteria > Pseudomonadati > Pseudomonadota > Betaproteobacteria > Burkholderiales > Alcaligenaceae > Achromobacter > Achromobacter semiaridum. The sequence goes on from NZ_JBLVOL010000040.1 coordinate 2,679, forward strand.
TGACAGCGCGTCTTCCGTGGCGCCGCTGTCGCGGGTGATGTAGCGGTGCGCCACCAGCACCGGCTCATGCGCGTGCAATTGGGTGCGCACCCGACGCAGCAGTGTGTCCTTGCCGCTGCCGGACGCACCCATCAGGTAGATCAGCCGCGCCCCGTCGACCGGCGGCGAAACCGGTGCGGGGCCCGTCATGGCGCGGGGGCGCCTTGCAAGGCCTGCACGCCGATGGCGTCCGTTTGCGTGCCGTCGAAATGGTAGTGGCGCGCGGCGACAAAATCCGCGCCCGGTTCCGGCTGCACGAACAGGCTGACGCCGGACACGGGCATGGCCTGCCTGCGCAAGGGCTCGGCAAAGGTGGCTACGCTACGTTGCGCGGCGGCCAGTGCATCGCCTTCCAGCTTGCCGGTCAGCGTGATGTGGAATGTGTACGTATCGAACACATAGGGGTAGCCCCAGCGCGCCAGCATGGCTTGCTGGGCGGGCGTCAACCCGGCGGCCTGGCGCCTTGCCAGTTCGTCGGCGGTGGGTGGCGCGCGCAGGGCGTCAAGGTCACGCACGGCGGCGTCGGCCAGCGCCTGGATGCGGGCGTGCCCGTCGGTATCCGCCTGCGCGATGCGCCAGGCCAGGAAGCCGCGCAGCGTGGCGCATTCCAGCATGACGCCAAAGGGCGCGATGCCGCGCGCAAGCGTGCGAGCGGCGTCGTCCAGCGCCTGCAAGGTAGCGCCCGATGCCAGGCGAAAGGGCGGCTTCAGCGTGGCGTGCAGGCCGTAATGGCGCGGCGCCGCCGTCCAGTCGCGGGCGGCGGATGGCATGCCGGCCAAGGGCGGCAGTGCCGCGCCCGTGTCGGCGCAGCGTCCCAGCCAGCGGCTGCCGCAGTCACGCCAGGGGTTGGCGGGCGACAGGTACAGGGCGTAGCGATGTGCACGCGCCATGGTCAGGCCGCCATGCGCTGGCTGTGCTCGTCGCCAAAGACGCGCGTGGCGTAGCGCACTTCGCCGCCGACAATGGCGGCCACCACGCGCGGCAGCCCTGGCAGATGGTCGTCCACCACGATGGCGTCGGCGATCAGGCCCGGCGCCAAGGCGCCCCGGTCTTTCAAGCCGGCGGCGCGCGCCGGATTCATCGACACCAGGTTCCAGGCCTGCGCCAGCGGCAACACGCCGTCCTGCACCAGCCGCATAACGGCGGCCAGCGGGGCAGGGTAGTAGTAATCGGACGTCAGCACGTCGCACAGGCCGGCCTGGATCATCTGGGTGGCGCCCGGCGCGCCCGTGTGGCTGCCGCCGCGCACAACGTTGGGCGCGCCGAAGACCACGGCGTTGCCCAGGTCGCGGGCGACGCACGCGGCTTCGCGGGTCAGCGGAAATTCGGCCACGCCGCAGCCCAGCTGGTGGTAGTAGCGGCGCGTGGCGGCGTCGGGATCATCGTGCGAGGCCACCTTCAGGCCGGCGGCCTGCGCGCACAGCGTCAGGTCGCGCATGGCGTCGGCCACGGAATCGGCCGCCGACATCGCGGCGCGGATGCGTTGCTGGAAGGTGTCCAGATCGCACTGCGCGCGGTCTGCGTACTGCATCAGCTTGCGTTCATCCCCCAGGCGGCGCGCCATGCCGGGCAGGTGGTCGTTCAACGCCAGAAAGCGCACACGACCATCGCGTATCCATTGCTGCGCCAGCTCCACGCCGCCGATGTGGTGCGTTTCAAAACGCAGGTGCACATAATGCCGCGCGCCCATCATGGGCTTCATGCGCTCCAGCGCGTCGAACATGCGTTCGGCATAGGCTTCACCGCGCAGGCCGCCTTCCCAGGACAGGGTCACGCCATGGAATTCGGTGGTGATGCCGTTGGCCAGCAACTGGCGATCAACATCGAACAGCGCGCTGTCATACGGAAAGGTGACACTGGGGCGCGGCATGATCGCGCGTTCGAAGGCGTCGCCGTGCAAGTCCACGATGCCCGGCAGCACCAGCAGGTGGCCCGCGTCGAACCACGGCGCACCGCGCGCGGGGGCGCTTGCGCCGTCGTCGATCAGCCCGCCTTGAAAGCGCAGGCTGGCCTGTTCAACGCCGCGCGGCGTCAGGATGCGTTGGCCTGTGACACCGGCCAGGGGCGAGGGGGCGTGTGAGTTCATTGCGCCAAGTTATCGGTCTAGCGTGACAGCCAGATGTCTAGATGAGTGATGTTGCATTCCCGCGCCGGGTTTTGGTGTCGGGATTGAAATTCAGCTTGGGTTCCAGCGCGGGCGGCGTCGCGCAGGCGCGCGGCACGACGAGCCGGCGGATCAGCTGTCGTCCGCCACCATCAGCTGCACCAGGTCGCCCACAAAGCGGGTGACGCTGTATTGCAACGGCGCGCCGTCCTGGTCCACGTTCAAGGCTTCCACCTGCAAGATGGGCCGCGTTTTCGGCTGGCCCAGCAGGCGGGCGGTTTCCGGCGTGGGCAGCGTGGCGGTAATGCGCGACCACTTGCGCGTGTAGTCGCCGATGCCGTAGTGCGCATACACCTTCGACACCGACCGCAACGCGGTCAGCCGGTCGCCAAAATCTGGAAAGCGCTTTTCGTCGAAGTAGTGTTCAGACGTGCTGATGGTTCGGTTTTCGGCCTTGCCCAAGATCTGCACGCGTAGCAACGGCGCGTTGCGCGCCAGCCCCAGGTGCTTGGCGATATCGGCGACGCGCAGCGTCTGGCTGCCCAGCGCTTCCTGGTGGCCCAGCACGCCCTGGCTACGCAGGTTTTCGGAAAAGCGCGTGCGTTTGCCGATGGCGTAATCAATGGCGTGTTCCTGCACGAACGTGCCGCGGCCCTGTTCGATGCGCACCAGCCCGCTTTGTTCAAGCTCGCCCATGGCGCGGCGGATGGTGTGCCGGTTGACCGAATACTTGGCGGCCAGCTCGGGCTCGGACGGCAGCTGTTCGCCCGCCGTATAGAGCTTGTTGCGGATGTCGTCCGCCAGGGACTCGCCGATTTGCCGCCAGACGGCGATGCCGGAACCTCGTTCGACCATAGGGTGCGCTCTTGCTGTCACGTCAGCTTCATGAAGAATGGGTGGGATTGTGCACCATGCGGCGGCGGCCGGGTAGGCGGTGTGTAGCCCACGCATCGCCGCTGCAACTGTCATCAAAAATTCACGCCAGACTGTTGAACTTCAATTTGCCAGCGATCATACTTCATCCAGTCGTCTAGACGTGTAGAGGAAATAATGGATCACTCACAAGCGGGGCAGAACGCGGCGAACGCCAGGCGTGCTGCCTGGATGCGCGTGTTGTCGCTGGCGGACCCGGCCGCGCTGGAAGGCGCGTTCAGCGCATTGGGTACCGTGCCCGCCCACCAGATGTTGCGGCCCGCACAGACCGGCATGGCGATGGTGCGGGCGCGTAGCGGCGGCACCGGGGCGCGCTTCAACCTGGGCGAAATGACGGTGACACGTTGCGCCGTCACGCTGGCCGACGGCGTGGTCGGCATGGCCTATGTGCAGGGGCGCAGCGTGCGGCACGCCGAGCAGGCCGCCGTGGCCGACGCGCTGCTGCAACTGCCCGAATGGCACGACACGGTCGATGCGCAAGTGGTCCAGCCGCTGGCGCGGGCCCATGCCGACAAGGTCAACGCGCAGGCCCGCGTGGCCGCGCAGACCAAGGTCGAATTCTTCACGATGGTGCGGGGCGAGGACTGACATGCCGACACAGATCATGCAAGCCCAGGCCCTGCCTATCCGCACCGACGCCGCGCCCGCCGCGCCGCGCGGTTTGTTGCCCGGCTTTGCCGACCCCGTCAACGATGCGCAAGCCACCTTCCGCGCCGCGCTGCGCGCGTTGGCGCATCCCGGTCGTACCCAGCTGATCGCCGCGCGCACCGGCGTGCCGGCCGGGCTGTCCGTGGCAATGACGGCGTTGTTGCTGACGTTGGTGGACGGCGACACCCCCCTGTGGCTCCCGCCCGGCGTGGACGAGGACGTGGTGACGTTCCTGCGCTTTCACTGCGGATGCCCCTTCGTGCCGTCGCCTTCGCTGGCCCGCTTTGCCGCCGTGCCGTCCGGCCATGCCGCACCGGCGCTGTCGGCCTGCCATGCCGGTGACCCGGCGTATCCGGACCTGTCCACCACCTTGCTGATCGAAGTCGATGCGCTGGCGCACGATGGTGTCGCGCGCGCTGCGCATGACACCGTCAGCCTCAGCGGCCCCGGTATCCAGACCCGCAACGCGCTGTCCGTGGCGGGTCTGCCCGACGGCTTTTGGCGCGAATGGCGCCTGAACCACCAACGTTTCCCGCTGGGCGTCGACGTGTTCCTGACGCAAGGCGAGCGGATCTGTGGATTGCCGCGCACCACGCGCGTGGAGAACTGACATGTACGTCGCCGTCAAGGGGGGCGAACGCGCCATCCTGAATTCCTATCGCATGCTGGACGACTACCGGCGCGGCAACCGCGAAGTGCCCGAGCTAAGCCTGGATCAGATCCGTGAACAGATGCCGCTGGCGGTGTCGCGGGTAATGGCCGAGGGCTCGCTCTACGATCCGCAACTTGCCGCGTTGGCGCTCAAGCAGGCCGCGGGGGACCAGATCGAAGCCGTGTTCCTGCTGCGCGCCTATCGCACAACGCTCTCGCGCCTGGGCTATACGCAGCCGATCGACACCGGCGCCATGCGCTTGCAGCGTCGCATTTCATCCACGTTCAAGGATGTGCCGGGCGGCCAGATACTGGGGCCCACCTACGACTACACCCAACGCCTGCTGGACTTCACGCTGGCCGCCCAGCGCGAGGCCGACGCGCTGCCGCCGGGCGCCGACGCCCTGGATAGCGCGATGCCGCGCGTGACGGACCTGCTGGCGCAAGATGATCTGATCGACGCCGAGCCCGTGCCCGATGGCGACCCCGAGCCTTTCGACCTGACGCGCCAGCCGATGGAGTTTCCCGCCTCGCGCCCGGCACGCCTGCAAAACCTGGCGCGCGCCGACGAAGGCTTTCTGTTGTCCATGGGATATTCCACGCAGCGTGGCTATGGCAACACCCATCCCTTCGCCGCCGAAATCCGCTACGGCACGCTGGAAGTCGACATGATGGTGGAAGAGCTGGGCTTTGCCGTCACCATCGGCGAAATCGAAATTACCGAATGCCAGATGGTCAGCCAGTTCGCGGCCAATGGGGAAGACGGCCCGACATTCACGCGCGGCTACGGCCTGACGTTCGGCTATGGCGAACGCCGGGCCATGTCGATGGCGTTGGTGGATCGCGCGCTGAAGGCGCAAGAGCTGGGCGAACGCGCCGACTCGCCCGCCAACGATCACGAATTCGTGCTGTATCACAGCGACAACGTCGAGGCGTCCGGCTTTGTGCAGCACTTGAAGCTGCCGCACTACGTGGACTTCCAGGCCAATCTGGAGCTGCTGCGCCGGCTGCGCGCCGACCGGCACGCGCCGCAACCCGCATCCCGCGACCTGATGGACGAGGCTGTTTCGCAATGACCCCGAACATGACTGCAACGCAGAACAGAAACGCGGACGCCCCGGCGGACGCCGCAGGCTGCGCCACCGCCCAAGCCCAAGCCCAAACCCAGGCCAATGCCCCGGCCGCCACGGTCCCGCGCGACCCGCATTACAACTTTGCGTACCTGGACGAATCCACCAAGCGCATGCTGCGCCGCGCCTTGCTCAAGGCGGTGTCCATTCCCGGCTACCAAGTGCCGTTCGGCAGCCGCGAAATGCCGCTGCCTTATGGCTGGGGCACGGGCGGCATCCAGGTAACGGCAGCCATCATCGGCGCGGACGACGTGCTCAAGGTCATCGACCAGGGTTCGGACGACACCACCAACGCCATCAACATCCGCCGCTTCTTCGGCCGCGTCACGGGTGTGGCCACCACCACGTCCACGCCCGCGGCCACCATTGTGCAGAGCCGCCATCGCATCCCCGAAACTCCGTTGCGCGAAGGGCAGGTGATGGTGTTCCAGGTGCCCATCCCCGAGCCCCTGCGCTGGCTGGAACCCAGCGAAACCGAAACGCGCACCATGCATGCACTGGCGGAATACGGCGGCATGCACGTCAAGCTGTACGAAGACATCGCGCAGCATGGCCACATCGCCACCACCTACGATTACCCCGTTATCGTGAACGACCGCTACATGATGCGACCGTCGCCCATCCCGAAGTTCGACAACCCCAAGCTGGACGGCAGCCCCGCGCTGATGCTGTTCGGCGCCGGCCGCGAAAAGCGCGTCTACGCCGTGCCGCCCTACACGTCGGTCAAGAGCCTGGACTTTGACGACCACCCGTTCACCGTGGAAACCTGGGACGAATGCTGCGACCTGTGCGGCTCGCGCGACAGCTATCTGGACGAGATCATTCTGGATGACGCGGGCACGCGCCGCTTTGTGTGTTCAGACACCGAATACTGCAACCACCGCCAAACGCAGCAACGCGACAACGAGGCCGCCGCATGAACGCGCATCCACTGCTTTCCGTGCGCAGGCTGACCCGCACCTGGGACGGCGTGCACGGCTGCCGCGACGTCAGTTTTGACCTGTATCCGGGTGAAGTGCTGTGCATCGTGGGGGAATCGGGTTCGGGCAAAAGCACCTTGCTGTCGGCGGTGTCGCACCAGACCTCGCCCGATGCGGGCAGCGTCTGGTACGACACGCGTGACCAGGGTTTCATCGACCTTGCCAACCTGCAAGGCGCGCGTCTGCGATTGTTGTCGCGCACCGATTGGGGCTTCGTGCGGCAGAACGCGCGCGACGGGCTGCGCATGCAGGTCAGCGCGGGCGCCAATATCGCCGAGCGGCTGATGGCGGTGGGCGATCGCCACTACGGCGAGCTACGCGCGGTGGCGGGCAACTGGCTGCAAAAGATGGAGATCGACGTGGGCCGGCTGGACGATACGCCGGTGTCGTTTTCCGGCGGCATGCAGCAGCGTCTGCAAATCGCCCGCAACCTGGTAACGCATCCGCGCCTGGTGTTCATGGACGAACCCACGGCGTCGTTGGACGTGTCGGTGCAGGCGCGGCTGCTGGACCTGCTGCGCCAACTGGTCACGGACCTGGGCCTGGCCGCCATTGTCGTCACGCATGACCTGGCGGTGGCGCGGCTGTTGGCGCATCGCACGCTGGTGATGCGCGGCGGCGTCGTGGTTGAAAGCGGGCTGACCGACCAGATTCTTGACGACCCCCAACACCCCTACACCCAGTTGCTGGTGTCTTCCATTTTGCAGAGCTGACCATGCAGGCATCCCTATCCATGATTGAAGTGCGGGGGCTGGTAAAACGGTTCACGCTGCACAACCAGGGCGGCATGCGGCTGCCCGTGCTGGACGCCGTGGACATGACCGCCGCCGCGGGCGATTGCCTGGTGCTGGCGGGCCCGTCGGGCACCGGCAAAAGCACTTTGCTGCGTTGCCTGTACGGCAATTACCTGGCCACCGAAGGCAGCATCCGCGTGCGCGCCCATGATGAATGGGTCGAGCTGGTGGGCGCGCCCGAACAGCGCATTCTGGCGCTGCGGCGCGACGTCATCGGCTATGTCAGCCAGTTCTTGCGCGTCATTCCCCGGGTGTCCGCGCTGGACGTGGTGGCCGAACCGCTGCGCGTGGCCGGCGTGGACGCCGCCGACGCGCGCGAGCAGGCCGGCGCCTTGCTGCAACGCCTGAACGTGCCACCGCGTTTGTGGGGCCTGGCGCCCGCCACGTTCTCCGGCGGCGAGCAGCAGCGCGTCAACATCGCGCGGGGCTTTATCGCCCGCCATCCGATCCTGTTGCTGGACGAGCCCACGGCGTCGCTGGACGCCGACAACCGCCGCGTGGTCATCGCGCTGATCCACGAAGCGCTGGCCGCGGGCCGCTGCCTGCTGGGCATCTTCCACGACGCCGAGGTGCGCGACGCCGTCGCCACCCAAACCCTGGCGCTGCGCCCCGCGCCGGCCGCCACGCTTGCCCTGGAGCCGTCATGCCAAGCTCATACCTGACCCACGCCCGCGTGATCATGTCCGACCGCGTGCTGGAGAACAGCGCGGTGCTGATCGATGATGGCCGCATCGTGGCCATCGAACCGGACGGCGCGCGCGCGGACCGCGTGGTCGACCTGCAAGGCCAGACCTTGATGCCCGGCCTGATCGACCTGCATTGCGATGCCATCGAAAAGGAAGCGGAACCCCGCTCGCGCGTGTTGTTCCCGTTCGATTTCGCGGTGGCGCAGGTGGACCGCCGCAACGCCGCCGCCGGCATCACCACGCCTTTTCACGCGCTGTCGTTCGCCAACAATGAATGGGGCGTGCGCAACAACCAGACTGCCGCGCAGGTGGTGCGGGCTGTGCATGCTTTCCGCCCGCACAGCCTGGTGGACAACCGCGTGCATTGCCGCTACGAAGTCACCGATGAAACCTCGGTGGACGTGCTGCGCGCGTTGATGGACGAAGGCGCGGTGGATCTGTTGTCGGTGATGGATCATTCGCCGGGTCAGGGTCAATTCAAGACGCTGGAATCCTATCTGCAATACATGATGGGCAACCACGCCATGAGTCGCGAGCAGGCCGAAGAGGCGGCCCACGCCAAGACGCGCGCCAAGGACGGCGCGGTGATGCGCGTGCAGACCTTGTTGGCGCACGCGCACGCGCTGGGCATCGCCACCGCCAGCCATGACGATGATTCCGTGCAGCGCATCGCCACCATGCGCAACCTCGGCGTGTCGATGAGCGAATTCCCGATCACCCTGGACACGGCGCGCGCGGCGGTGTCCTGCGGCCTGCCTACCATCCTGGGGGCGCCCAACGTGTTGCGCGGGCAAAGCCAAAGCGGCTCGATGCGCGCCATTGACGCCATCCGCGCGGGCGTGGCCAGCTGCCTGTGTTCGGACTACCAGCCGTCCACCCTGATCGCCGCCGCGTTTGCCGTGGCGGCGCAAACCGACCTGAGCTGGCCACAGGCCATCGCCTTGGTCACGGCCAACCCGGCCGACGCCTGCGGGCTGTCCGACCGGGGCCGCATCGCGGTGGGGCAGCGGGCGGACCTGGTGGCGGTGGCGCAGGTGGGCGCGTTGCCACTGATCAGTCACACCTGGTCGGCCGGCAGGCTGGTATTCTCCACGCACTATCTGCCGACGCGCACGCACGCAACGGCGCTGCCCGAGCCGCAACGCGCGGTGGCATGACCCCCGTTTTCCGGAGTACCGCGATGAATCCTATCGTGATTGCCGTGGCGCTAAGCGCAACGCATGCGTTCAGCAAACCGGTCGTGCCGACGATCATGTTGCTGCGGGGGCTAGGCGTTGAAGGCGACGCGCACCAGGGGGTGACCGTCAAGCATCGGTCCCGCGTGCGGGCCGACCCCACGCAGCCCAACCTGCGCCAGGTGCATCTGATTCAGGCTGAATTGCACGACGAGCTGCAGCTGGCCGGCTTCAATGTGGCCGAAGGCACCATGGGCGAAAACATCACTACGCGCGGTATTGACCTGCTGGCATTGCCACGCGGGACACGCCTGCGTATCGGCCAAGATGCCATCATCGAAATCACCGGCTTGCGCAATCCTTGCGTGCAACTGGACCAATATCAGAAAGGTCTGATGGCCGCCGTGTTGGGCCGCCACCCGGACGGCAGCCTGCAACGGCGCGCCGGCGTGATGGGGATTGTGATCGAGGGCGGGGCGGTCAGCCCGGGCGACGCTATCCGGACCGAGCTTCCCGCACTGCCGCATTTGGCACTGGAACGGGTGTAGCGTCAAAAACATCGCGGGCAGCCACAGACGGGTCGCCGCGCATCTGGTTAAATGGCGAAAGGCGTAACGGCCTGAGGCGCAGCCGATACTTTTTCGGCTCGCTATCCAATTTTCCGGAGCGCGCGATGGCACGATTCAATTTCACCCAAGACCCCGAAGAACCCGATCTGTGGGCGGCCGAAAACGTGCCAGCCGGCGAGGGCCGGCCCCCCATTCACGTCATGATCCAGACGGATGGCGAAGAGCCCGACGGCGGCGCGTCCAAGGTGGTCAAGGGCATCATCGACAATCTTGACGATCACATCCTGGCAGCGGCCGAGTTCCTGCTGGATAACTATTCGTACGAACACTACAAGAAGTTGGGTCTGGAAGACGATCAACTGCTGCAGGAAGAAACCGCCGAAGGCATGGCGGAAAAAGCCGTGCTGCGCGCGTTGTGGCTGTTCGACGAAGACGGGGACGGCTACGAACTGTGGTTCACGCTGCCTTGGGACCCGGTGCACACGTATGACGTCGAATTCGAAGACGGCGCGCCGGTGTCGTGCTCGGTCAACGACTAAGCCGCTGACTGTCCGGCCAGGCACTGAAAGTCCGGCCGGGCACTGAAAGTCCGGCCAAGCCCTGCAAGCCCGGCCAAGCCCGGCAAGCCCGGCCAAGCCCTGCAAGCCCGGCCAAGCATCGCAAGCCCGGCCAAGCACTGAACGCGGGTGCGCGCCCCGCCGATCCGCCCGCGTGGCGGCGACGGGGTTTAGCGAACCAGCTCGAATTTTGTCGACAGGCTTTGCCCCAACGATTCGTCGTAGCGGTAGCGCAGCTTGATCGGCTTGCCCTGGCGAATCTGCCCGGGCGGCGTGTCTTGCAGCGACACGTCCATTTCGCGGTTCACGAATTCTGTACAGTCCGTGTCCGCGCGCGCGCCTTCGGGAAGGTCGGCCGCCTTTACCTTGATACGAAACGTGGTTTCAGACAGCGTCGTGCCGTCGGTGCGGCTTTGCCGCATCTGTAGCGCGGGCGTTATGGCCGTGCCTGCCAGGTCGCAGGAAATGCGGGTCCAGGCGTTTGCGTCAGCGGCGGCAATCAGGGCGATGGCCGCCAGGATGCCGCGCAAGGGTAGGGGTGTCATGGCATTGCGAAGGGCGGGCGCTGCCGCAAGGCGCGCCGCGCCGCAGGTCAAGAACGGGAAGCCTATGTTGCTCCCGCGCTTGCGGCCCGGTCAAGCAGCCGAATCAAGCAGCCGGATCAAGCAGCCGAATCAGGCAGCCGGATCAAGCAGCCGCATCGTCGCGGTCGTCTTCCAGTTTTGCAATGACGGCGGTGGCCAGGCTGTTGCCCACCACATTGGTCGCGGTGCGTCCCATGTCGAAGAACTGGTCGATGCCCATGATCAGCAGCAGGCCCGCTTCCGGCAAATGGAACATCGGCAGGGTGGCGGCCACCACCACCAGCGACGCGCGCGCCACGCCCGCCATGCCTTTGCTGGTCACCATCAGCACCAGCAACAGCGTCAACTGCTGCGCAAAGCTCATCTCAATGTTGTAGGCCTGCGCAATGAACAGTACGGCGAACGACTGATACATCATCGAGCCGTCCAGGTTGAACGAATATCCCAACGGCAGCACAAAGCCAGAGATGCGCTTGGACACGCCAAAGCGTTCCAGCGCTTCGATGGTTTTCGGATAGGCCGATTCGCTGCTGGCCGTGGAAAACGCCAGCAGGGTCGGTTCTTTGATCAGCCCGCCCAGGCGCCGCGTGGACTTGCCCAGGAACAGGTAACCGACGCCAAACAGAATTGCCCACAGCAGCGCCAGGCCCAGATAGAACTCCCCGATCAGCTTGCCGTAGCTGACCAGCACGCCCAGGCCCTCGGTGGTGATGGCGGCGGCCATGGCGGCGAACACGCCCAGCGGCGCAAAGCGCATCACGTAGTCGGTAACGCGGAACATGATCTTGGCCAGCTCGTCGATCATCGTGTAGATCGTGTTGTGGCCCTTGCCGCGTATGAACGACAGCGCGCCGCCAAAGAACAGCGAGAACACAAGGATCTGGAGGATCTCGTTGTTGGCCATCGCTTCGGCGATGCTTTTGGGAAACACGTGCGCGATGAACGCCTTGAGCGTGAAGTCGCCTGTCTTCAGGCCCGACGTGATCCCCGTGTCCGGAATCGCCAGGTTCATGTGCGCACCCGGCTGAAAGATATTGACCAGCAGCAGGCCCAGCAGCAAGGACACGGCGGACGCCGCGATGAACCACACCATGGCGCGCAGACCGATGCGGCCTACAGCGTTCGCATCGCTCATGCTGGCCAGGCCCGACACCAGCGTCGCGAAAACCAGCGGCGCGATGATCATCTTGATCATGCGCAGGAAGATATCGGTGACCAGGCTGAAGTACGACGCGATTTGCGCCGCGTGCTTCGCGTCCTGCGCCGTCTTGTTGCACAGGTAGCCCACCACGACGCCCAGCACCATGGCAATGCCGATGTAACGCGTCAGCTTCTTTGTATTCATGATCAAAACGGAAACAAGGGGTCCGCCGCATAGCGCCCCTGGGGTGGGGGTCGGCCCGCCGGCATGGGGCGGGAAAGGCGGTCCGGTTTTGGGATGCCAAGGCAAATCCCGAGGTACGGGTTTTCCCTTGGGGCGCGATGTTAACGCCCGCCACCTGACAGCGAGTTGTCATGTGGGGGACATATCCGTAACACCTTTGGCGTGACAGAATGGGTCCGCCCGGCCGATCGCATCGGCCATGCGGCGCATCTGAAAAGCCGGCCCCAACGGGGCGATAACAGGAGACAAGGCAATGCCGAAACGCGAACTGTCCGTGCTGGCAACGGGATACACGTACCTGGAAGGGTTGCGATGGCACGACGACCGCTTGTGGGCCTCGGACTTCTATACCGGGCAAGTCATCGCCGTGGATCTAAAGGGCAATATCGAGCTGATCTGCCGCGTGCCCCAGCAGCCCTCGGGCCTGGGCTGGCTGCCCGATGGCCGTTTGCTGATCTCGTCCATGAAAGACCGCAAGGTGCTGCGCCGCGAAGCGGACGCCACTCTAAGCGTGCATGCGGATTTGTCCTCGTTGGCGGGCGGGCCGATCAACGACATGGTGGTGGATGCGCAGGGCCGGGCGTATGTCGGCAACTTCGGTTTCGACCTGATGGCCGGCGAACCCGTCGCGACCACCACGCTGGTGCGCGTGGATACCGACGGGGTTGCGCAGGCGGTGGCGGACGGGCTGTGCTTTCCCAACGGGTCGTTCATCACGCCGGACGGCGGCACGCTGATCGTCAACGAGACCTTCGGCAACCGCATTTCAGAATTCGACATCCTGCCCACCGGCGCCTTGGGCCCGCGCCGCGACTGGGCCAACTTCGGCCCGTTGCCGGACAGCAACGACTTGTCGGTGCTGATCGCCGCGTCGGCCATTGCCCCGGACGGGGGCGCGCTGGATGCGGAAGGAGCCTTGTGGGTGGCCGACGCCATCGGCAAGCGCATCGTGCGGGTGGAGCGGGGCGGCGCCATTCTGGAACAGATCGATACCGGCGAATTCGGCATCTTCGCGGCGGCGCTGGGCGGGCCGGACGGCTGCACGCTGTTCATGGCGGCCGCGCCCGACTTCATCGAAGCCAACCGCCGCGCCAAGCCGGAAGCTCGCATCCTGACGACCCGGGTGGACGTGCCGCACGCCGGCAGGCCCTGACGCGCGGCGGGGGCTGGGCAAGGGCGGGCAACAGCGGGACGGCGTAGACCGGTTCTACGCCGTCCGTCCTCGGCTGAATGGACTGGATACCGGCGGTTGCAAGACCTTTCCTGGAAACCCCCGTAAAATCACCCCATTCAGCAAGACTTCAACCATTTCAATAAACAGTACTTAGGAGGACCACTCATGGCCCTAGTCTCCATGCGCCAGTTGCTCGACCACGCCGCCGAGAACGGCTACGGCATTCCGGCTTTCAACGTCAACAACCTGGAACAAGTCCAGGCCATCATGGAAGCCGCTGCGGAGACCGACAGCCCGGTGATCATGCAAGCCTCGGCCGGCGCGCGCAAGTACGCGGGCGAAGGCTTCCTGAAGCACCTGATCCAGGCCGCGGTTGAGTCCTACCCGCACATCCCCGTCGTGATGCACCAGGATCACGGCCAGTCTCCCAAGATCTGCCAAGGCGCCATCGACCTGGGTTTCTCCAGCGTGATGATGGACGGTTCGCTGAAAGAAGACGGCAAGACCATCGCCGACTACGACTACAACGTCGAAGTGACCAAGAAGGTCGTGGACGTGGCCCACAAGCTGGGCGTGACGGTTGAAGGCGAACTGGGCTGCCTGGGTTCCCTGGAAACCATGGAAGGCGACAAGGAAGACGGCCACGGCGCCGACGGCAAGCTGACCATGGACCAGCTGCTGACCGACCCCGAACAAGCCGCCGACTTCGTCCGCCGCACCCAGCTGGACGCGTTGGCAATTGCCATCGGCACCAGCCACGGCGCCTATAAGTTCACGCGCAAGCCCACGGGCGACATCCTGTCGATTTCCCGCATCAAGGAAATCCACGCCCGCCTGCCGAACACCCACCTGGTGATGCACGGCAGCTCCAGCGTGCCGCAGGAACTGCTGGCTGAAATCCGCGAATTCGGCGGCAACATGAAGGAAACCTACGGCGTGCCCGTCGAGGAAATCCAGGAAGCCATCAAGTACGGCGTGCGCAAGATCAATATCGACACCGATATTCGTCTGGCCATGACCGGCGCGATTCGCCGCTTCTTTGCCGAGAACCCCGAAAAGTTCGACCCGCGCGAATACCTGAAGCCCGCCCGCGCCGCCGCCAAGGCGATCTGTGTGGCTCGCTACACGGAATTCGGCACCGCCGGCAATGCCAGCAAGATCCGCGCGCTGCCGCTGACCGAAATTGCCGCGCAATACGCGTCGGGCAAGCTGTCGCAAGTGGTGCAATAAGCCTGCCACGCCGCCGCCGTCGCGCGGCGGCGCGGTGATGGAAAA
>NZ_JBLVOL010000040.1:17412-20985 GCF_053543755.1 Achromobacter semiaridum
CCCCGCCCCTTTGTTTTGGGCGGACGCGTCAAGCCGCGGTTCAGGCCGGCGGCGAGTTTCGCGGAAAGTGCGGCACGCTGCGGTCGATGTGATGCCAGGACGGCGCCGAGCTGGTCCACAGCGACGCCTGGGTATGAAACGCTTCCGGGTCGTCCAGCGACCCGGCACGCACCACCTCGTATCCCATGCCTTCCGAACCGCCGAACAGCGGCGTGCCACAGGCCGCGCAAAAGCTGCGCATGACGGTATGGCCGGAATCGCCCTTGTAGCGGTGTTCCTTGGCCTGGCCGCGCAGCATCGTCACGGAGCCGGCCGGAAAGATCAGCGCATGGGCCGGTGCGCCGCCGCTGGAATATTGGCAGTCGCGGCAGTGGCAGGTGGCGGCGGTGATGGGCTCGTCGGTGACGGCGTAACGGATCGCGCCGCACTGGCAACCGCCAGTCAGGTGTACCTGCGCGTCCGCGGCGGACGGGCGTTTGATGGAAGCATCCTGCATACGGCTTTGTCTCCGGGCGTAAGGTTTGCGCCGTGACGCGGCTGGGGCGGTCGGCGCGAATCGTGAGTCGGGAATCAGAGGCTAACCCGGCCCTTGCCGCCCGGCAAGACGGACATATTTGCAGTAATCTATGCGTCTTGCACAGGCCATGCCGCCTTTTGCGCAAGTTTCGATTTCGTTCTGCTTCCCGCCCTGGCGCTCGCCCGTGGCGGGAATCTTCATTTTTGCCATAGGCCATTCCCGTGACTTCTGCTTTGCATCAATCCAGCATCAAGTCCTTGCCGCTGCTGGGCCGCGGTAAGGTGCGCGATATGTACGCGGTGGGCGACGACAAGTTGCTGATCGTCGCGTCGGATCGTATCTCCGCGTTCGACGTGATTCTTGACGACCCCATTCCCGGCAAGGGACAGGTGCTGACCGAGCTGACCGAATTCTGGTTGCAGAAGCTGGCCCACATCTTGCCGAACCACTCCACCGGCGTGAAGCCCGAAGACGTGGTCGCGCCGGACGAAGTTGACCAGGTGCGCGGACGCGCCGTCGTGGTCAAGCGCCTGAAGCCGATCCTGGTGGAAGCTGTGGCACGCGGCTACCTGATTGGCTCCGGCTGGAAAGACTACCAGGCCACCGGCAGCGTCTGCGGCATCCAATTGCCCGCCGGCCTGCAACAGGCCAGCCAATTGCCCGAACCCATCTTCACGCCCGCCGCCAAGGCCGAATTCGGCATGCACGACGAAAACGTGGACTTTGCGCACGTGGTCAAGGAAGTGGGTCAGGAGATGGCCGAACGCATCCGCGACGTGACCCTCAAGCTGTACGCCGAAGCCGCCCGTTTCGCCGCCACCAAGGGCATCATCATTGCCGACACCAAGTTTGAATTCGGCCTGGACGACAACGGCACGCTGCATTTGATGGACGAAGTGCTGACGCCGGATTCGTCGCGCTTCTGGCCCGCCGACGGCTACCGCGTGGGCATCAGCCCGCCGTCCTTCGACAAGCAGTTTGTGCGCGACTGGCTGGAAACCCAAACGTGGGACAAGACCCCGCCCGCTCCGCGCCTGCCGCAAGAAGTGCTGGAAAAGACGGCCGCCAAGTACCGCGAAGCGCTGGACCGCCTGATTGCCTGATCCCGCGTGGCGCCGCTGACGGCGCCATGACGAAACAAACCCGCCGGTGCACCCGCCCGAGCGGGTTTTTTCATGGCCGGACGCATAAGTGAGCGGCGCGCGCATCCGGGCTTTCGATAACAAATATGTCGGATTGTTACGCTATACTCGCCCGTTGCTTACAGGACGCCCGCCGACAGGAGCCCTTCGCATGATCATGATGTTGCCGTTTCTGACTGGCCTGATCGCCGTGTGGTTTGGCGTGCTGGGCCGGCGCCGTCCGTGCGTGACCTTCTGGCTGCTGACCTTGCTGATCTTCGCGGCCTGGTGCGTGCATCACATGAATACGCCGCTGGCGTTGTCGCTGTAAAGGCCGGGCGATGATCTTCTCTGGTAATCCGGCGCGAGGCTCGCGTGTCATCAATGGGCTGGCGCTGCTGGGCGTGACCGGCATCCTGGCCATGGCGTTCGCCTGGCAACTCATTTATGACGAACTGCCGTGCCCGCTGTGCCTGCTGCAACGCGTGGCGCTGATTCTGGCCGGCGTGGGGTTCCTGCTGAACCTGCGCCTGGGCCCGTCCCCCATGCATTACGCGATGAGCATCGCGGCGTCGCTGGGCGGCATGGTCGCCTCGGGCCGGCAAGTGCTGCTGCACTTGGCGCCCGGCGATCCCGGCTATGGCTCGCCGTTCCTGGGCATGCACTTCTATACCTGGGCGTTCATTGCGTTTGCCGCCATCATCGTCTTCTGCGTCCTGATGCAGACGGCCGACCGCAAATGGGGCGACACCATGCTGAAAAAGCCCGTGTCGGCTCCGGGCATCCTGGTCATGGCCCTGTTTTTTGTCATGACGCTGGCCAACGTCGGCGGCACCACGCTGGAATGCGGTTTTGGCCCGTGCCCGGACAACCCGGACACCTATCTGTGGCTGCCCAAGGCCACCGCGCCATAGCCTGCCGCGCGCGCCGGGTAAAATACCGGGTTTCGCGGACTGAATCCGCGGTCCATTGACATTCCGCGGGCAGGTTTCCGCGGTCTTACCCTCTTTGACACCGGTTATGACAGCCAAGACTTCCGCAGCGGCCAAGGCCTCGCCCGTGGTGGGCGTGATTATGGGATCTTCCAGCGATTGGGAGGTCATGAAGCACGCGGTCAGCATGCTTGAGGATTTCGGCGTGGCCTATGAGGCGCGCGTGATTTCCGCGCACCGCATGCCGCAGGACATGGCCGAATACGGCGCGGCCGCGCATGGCCGTGGCCTGCGCGGCATCATCGCCGGCGCCGGTGGCGCGGCGCACCTGCCTGGCATGATGGCGGCGCTGACCGAAGTGCCGGTGTTCGGCGTGCCGGTGCCTTCCAAATACCTGCGCGGTGAAGATTCGCTGCTGTCCATCGTGCAGATGCCCAAAGGCGTGCCGGTGGCCACGTTCGCCATCGGCGAAGCGGGCGCCGGCAACGCGGCGCTGCACGTGATTGCCACGCTGGCGGGCACTGACGCAGGCTTGCACGAAAAGCTGGTGGCGTTCCGCGCGCGCCAGACGCAAGCCGCGCGCGACATGAAGGTTCCGCCCGAGGCGTCGATCGTATGAGCCAATCGACTTCTTTCATGATCGCTCCCGGCGGCTGGCTGGGCTTGTTGGGCGGTGGTCAATTGGGCCGCATGTTCTGCCATGCGGCGCAAAGCCTGGGCTACAAGGTCGCGGTGCTGGACCCGGCCGACGAATGCCCCGCCGGCATGGTGGCCGACCTGCACATCCAGGCGGCCTATGACGACGAAGCCGGGCTGGCCCGTTTGGCCCAGACCTGTCAGGCCGTCACCACCGAATTCGAAAACGTGCCCGCCGACAGCCTGCGCACGCTGGCCACGCGTTGCCGCGTCAGCCCGGCCGCCGACGCCGTCGCCATCGTGCAGGACCGCATCGCCGAAAAGACCTTCATCGCTTCGCAAGGCATCGCCGTGGGGCCGCACGCCG
>NZ_JBLVOL010000040.1:21053-35640 GCF_053543755.1 Achromobacter semiaridum
AGGCGGACGGGCGCGCCGCGCCCGACGCCTTGTTCCCCGGCATCCTGAAAGTGGCGCGCCTGGGCTACGACGGCAAGGGCCAGGCCCGCATCAGCACGCGTGACGAAGCGCTGGCCGCCTTCGCCGAATTCGGCGGCGTGGCCTGCGTGCTGGAAGCGCTGATGCCGTTGGATTACGAAATCTCGGTGGTGCTGGCGCGCGGGTTCGATGGCGCAAGCGTCGTCTTCCCCGTGGCGCGCAACGTGCACCGCGACGGCATCCTGGCGGTGTCGACCGCCGCGCCCGTGCAGTCGGACGCCGCGCATGCCGAACGGCAGGCCCGCGCGACCGAAGCCGCGCAATCCATCGCGCAAGGCCTGGGCTATCACGGCGTGCTGTGCGTGGAATTCTTCGTGCTGAAAGACGGCAGCTTGATCGTCAACGAGATCGCGCCGCGCCCGCACAACAGCGGTCACTACACGATGAACGCCTGCGTCACCAGCCAGTTCGAACAGCAGGCGCGTGCGATGGCCGGCTTGCCGCTGGGCAGCACGGCGCTGTTGGCGCCCGCGGTCATGCTGAATATTCTGGGCGACATCTGGTACGAATCGCCCGCGGCCACGCAGCAGCGGGAACCCGATTGGGCAGCGGCCTTGGCGGTGCCCACGGCCAAGCTGCATTTGTACGGCAAGCGCGATGCTAGGCGCGCCCGCAAGATGGGGCACATCACCATCGTGGCGCCCACGCTGGAGCAGGCCCGCAGCGATGCCGCCAGCGTAGCTGCCGCGCTGGGCATGCAGGCGCCCGAGTAACGCCCGAGTCATCCCCGAGTCACGCCCGAGTCACGCCCGAATAACGCCGAGTCACCCCGAGCCACCCGCGACGATCCCGATGTCCTCCTTGTCCCCGCCCGACTCCGCCAGCGACGCGGAAATTGCCCACGCCGCGCAACGCCTGCTGGACGGTGAGCTGGTCGCCTTTCCGACCGAGACCGTCTATGGCCTGGGCGCGGATGCGCAAAGCCCGCAGGCGGTGGCCAAGATCTACGCAGCCAAGGGCCGGCCGTCGAACCACCCCGTTATCGTGCACATTGCGCCCACGGGCGACGTGGGCTATTGGGCGGCCAACGTGCCGCCCGAGGCGCGCCTGTTGATCGACGCGTTCTGGCCCGGCCCGTTGACGCTGATCCTAAAGCGCGCGCCGCATATCGCCGACACGGTCAGCGGTGGGCAGGACAGTATCGGCATCCGCTGCCCGTCGCATCCCGTGGCGCAGGCGCTGCTGGCGGCGTTCGCGGCGGGCAAGCCGAACGGGCAGGGCGGCGTGGCGGCGCCATCGGCTAACAAGTTCGGGCAGGTATCGCCCACGCGCGCCGACCATGTGCGCGCCGAATTTCCTGATGAAGTCGCGGCCGGCATGCCGGTGCTGGAAGGCGGCGCATCCGAAGTGGGCATCGAATCCACCATTCTTGATTTGTCGCGCCTGGATCGTGGCGCGGGCCCCGTGCTGCTGCGCCCGGGCCATATCAGCGCCGCGCAGATCGAAGCCGTGCTGGGCGTGCAGGTGTTTGCACCGGATGCCGCCGCGCCGCGCGCCTCGGGCACGCTGAAGGCCCACTACGCGCCGCGCACCCCGCTTGAGCTGGCATCCGACGGCCGCCTGCGCGACGTGGCGCAAGGCCGCAACCTGCCGCCCGGCAAGGTGGTGGTGGTGGCGTATGGCGATCAGCCCGATACGCTGGATGCGCGCCTGCAATGGCACGCCGTGCCGGCGGACCCGGCGCGTTATGCGCAGGCGCTGTATGGCTTGTTGCGGGATTTGGACAAGCAGGGCTATGCGCGCATCATCGTGCAGGCGCCGCCTGCCACCGACGCCTGGCACGCCGTCAACGATCGCATCGGCCGCGCGGCCGCGGCGTTCACGCTGGATACCACCGACCTGGCTTCGTAGGGGCAGGCGCGCTTCAAAGAACGGGCTCGAACAGAAGGGCTCGAACAGAAGGGCTCGAACAGAAGGGCTGGAACAGAACGGCTGGAACAGAAGGGCAGGAACAGAAGGGCTGGAACAGAAGGGCTCGAACCGGTCGGGTTCGATCGGGCCTGTCCTGCTTAGCCGCATCGGCCGCCTTGCCCGGGCCGCGCGTTCAGCCTCCTATGCCACCAGGAATTCCCCGATCCGTTCCACCGCCTGCCGCAGCGGCGGCAGGAATTCGTCCGTCAGGCGCGCCAACGGCACGCGCGCGGCCTTGACGCTGACGTTCACGGCGCCGCACGCCTTGCCGCTGGCCGAGCGCACCGGCACCGAAATCGCGCGCACGTTCAATTCCAATTCCTGGTCAACCACCGCGTAACCCTGGTCGCGAATGCGCGCCAGTTCCGCGCGCAGCCGGGCTTCGGTGGTCAGCGTGAATTCCGTGTAGGGCTGCAAGGGCGTGGCGGCGAAGTAGCGGGCCAGCGCGGGCTCGGGCAATTGCGCCAGCAGCACGCGCCCGATCGATGTGCAATACGCCGGCAGGCGGCTGCCCAGACCCATGGATGTGGCCAGCAGGCGGTTCACTTCCGAACGCGCCAGGTACAGCATTTCGTTGCCTTCCATGATGGCCAGCGCGCAGGTTTCGTTGACCGTGGCGCTTAGCTCTTCCAGCACCGGCTGGGCCAGCGACACGAACGGCGTGGATGAGAAATACGCGTAGCCCAGGCCCAGGATGCGCGGCGTCAGCACATATAGCCTGCCGTGCTGTTCGGCAATGCCCAGCAGCACCAGCGTGTGCAGGCAGCGCTGCACCACGGCGCGCGGCAGCCCGGCGCGGCGGCTCAGTTCGGCGGCGGTTTGCGGATGGCGGCGCGTGCCGAACGCGCGGATCACGTGCAGGCCGCGCGCCAGGGTCAGCATGTAGTCCGGGTCGCCACGGAACTGGTCGGGATGTTCGTCCTCGGCCAGCGGCAGCGCGTAGCCGGGGGGAGGCAGGTTGGGCAGCATCAGCCCGCGCGCAGCGGCGCGCCGGTGCGTCCTTGCAGTTCAGTCAGCGTCATGCCGTCGATCATATCTCGAACAACCAGGCCGTCCGGCGTCACGTCGATCACTGCTAAATCCGTGTAGATGCGGTCAACCACGCCCGCGCCCGTCAGCGGATAGGTGCAGCGTTCGACGATTTTTGGATCCCCGTTCTTGCTGTTGTGTTCCATCATGATGAACACGCTGCGCGCGCCCACCGCCAGGTCCATTGCGCCACCCACGGCGGGCGCCTCGCCCGGCTTGGCCAGCGACCAGTTGGCCAGGTCGCCGTTGGCCGCGACCTGCATGCCGCCCATCACGCAGATGTCCAGATGGCCGCCGCGCATCATCGCAAACGAATCCGCGTGGTGAAAATACGCGCCGCCGGCAAGCAGCGTCACCGGCTGCTTGCCGGCGTTGATCAGGTCCAGGTTGATGGCGTCTTCCGAAGGCGGCGGGCCCATGCCCAGGATGCCGTTTTCGCTATGCAGCACGATCTCGCGATCGTCGGGCAGGCAAGCGGCCACCAGCACCGGCATGCCGATGCCCAGGTTGACGTAGCTGCCGTCGGGAATATCCAGGGCCAGGCGGCGCGCCATGGCCTCGCGGGTCAGGGGTTGGTACATACGTGGGCCTCAGCTGGAAAAGGCGGCGTTGGCCACCTCGGTGATGCGCTTGACGAAGATGCCGGGCGTGACGATGGCTTCGGGCGGCAATTCACCCAAGTCGGCTTTGGCGCGCACCTGCACGATGGTGGTCTTGGCCGCCATGCACATGATCGGGCCGAAGTTGCGCGCGCTCTTGTGATAAGTCAGGTTGCCCCAGCGGTCGCCCTGGTCGGCCTTGACCAGCGCAAAGTCGCCATGCAGCGGCGTTTC
Organism: Achromobacter semiaridum; assembly: GCF_053543755.1. NCBI lineage: Bacteria > Pseudomonadati > Pseudomonadota > Betaproteobacteria > Burkholderiales > Alcaligenaceae > Achromobacter > Achromobacter semiaridum. The sequence goes on from NZ_JBLVOL010000040.1 coordinate 24,905, forward strand.
GAATACGTGGCCGCGTCCGTCGATGATGCGGGTTTCCTTGCCCGCCGCCAGTTCCGTGCCGTAGGCGGTGGGCGTGAAGAACCCGCCCAGCCCAGCGCCCGCCGCGCGCAGCCGTTCGGCGATGGTGCCCTGCGGCACGCATTCCAGTTCGATGCCGCCCCGCCGGTACAGGTCGTCAAAGACCCACGAGTGCGACGCCTTTGGAAACGAGCAGATCACCTTGCGCACGCGGCCCGCCTTGATCAGCGCGGCCAGGCCGGTTTCGCGATTGCCCGCGTTGTTGCTGACCACGGTCAGCTCGCGCGCGCCCTGGTCGATCAGCGCGTGGATCAGTTCGGTGGGCATGCCCGCGCCGCCAAAGCCGCTGATCAGCACCGTGGCGCCGTCGTGGATGTCCGAGACCGCGGCCTCGGGGGTGTCGATGAACTTGTTGATCATGGTGAAACTCCGATCGGGCGGACGCGCGGCGCTGCCGGCGCCCGCCGCCTTTCAGTTCGCGGTGATACCGACCTGCTTGATGACCTCGGCGTAGCGGGCCGACTCTTTTTGCATCAGGTCGGCGAATTGCGCGGTCGTGCCGCCCACCGGCATGAAGCCCACGTCCACGAATTTGCGCTTGACCTCGGGGTCCTTGACCACCTCGGCGATCTCGCGCGCCATGCGGTCGATGATCGGCTGGGGCGTGTTGGCCGGCGCCAGCAGGCCCGCCCACGAGCCCGTTTCAAAGCCCGGCTGGCCGGCTTCGCCCATGGTCGGAATGGAGGGCTCGTCGGGCCAGCGTTCCTTACCCGTGAAGGCCAGCGCCTTCAGCCGGTTCTGCTTCACGTACTGCATGGGCACCAGAATGGGGTCGAACACCATGGACACGCGCCCGCCCAGCAGGTCGGTCAGAATCGGCGCGCTTCCCTTGTAGGCCACGTGCGTCATCGCAATCTTGTTCTGCGAGGCGAACATGGCGCCGGTCAGGTGCGCGTTCGACCCCGTGCCGCTGGAGGCATAAGTCAGCTTGTCGGGGTGCTTGCGGCCATAGTCCACGAGCTCGGCCACGGTCTTGACGGGGACCTCTTCGGCCACGAACAGGAACAGCGGCAGGTCGGCCATCTGCACCACGGGCACCAGGTCGGTGGGTTTGAAGTTCAGCTTGTACAGGTGGAAATTGACCAGGTACGCGGGAAGCATCGCCAGAAAGGTGTAGCCGTCCGGGTCAGCCTTGGCCGCCATGGCCGAGCCCACGCTGCTGTTCGCGCCCGGCTTGTTTTCCACAATGATGGTCTGGCCCAGGCGCGGCCCCAGCTTTTCCACCACGATGCGGGTGACGATGTCGGTGGAGCCGCCCGGCGTGTAGGGCACGATGATCTTGATGGGCTTGGTGGGCCAGTCGTCGGCGGCATGCGCGGGGCCGGCCATCATGCCGACGGCGGCCAGCGCCGAGCACAACACGGTTTTCAGGGCAAGGCGGCGCGGGGCGACGGCATTGCGGCGGGGCTGCGATTTGCAAACATGTGCCATGGATTTGTCTCCTCCATGAAGCGACCGAATATCGATGCGCGCCGGGTTTTTTATGTGGCGCGCTCGGCGTTTTAGGGCTGGGGCGGCGATGCCGCGTATCGGACATCGACGCAAAAAAAGTATGGCATGCAGGGGCCCGCCCCATGGGGCGTAGGGGGCCGATAAAGTTCGGTCATCGAACAAAAGGCGGGAATCTATCAACCTTGTCATCCTTGGGGTTTCCTCTAGGGAAAGCCGCGTTGTTCACGCCGTGGACATGGCGTAATCTGGCGGCCGGCCCTGTAAAGCCGGGCCTGGTTTCAGCCGCCGCCGTCTTACAAGCCGGTGCGGACATCACTCTCAGGAGAGGCATCAATGAAGCGGTCAACTTTGTTTGCAGCCGGCGCCCTGGCCCTGGCTTGTGCGTCCCAGGCGGCAGTTGCCGGCCCCACGCTGGATGCGGTCAAGAAAAAGGGATTCGTGCAATGCGGTTTGACCGATGGCGTCTCCGGCTTCTCGGCCACCAACAGCAAGGGTGAATGGGAAGGGATGGACGTGGACATCTGCCGCGCCGTCGCCGCAGCCGTATTCGGCGACCCCACCAAATTCAAGGGCACCGCGCTATCCACGCAGCAACGCTTCACCGCCTTGCAGTCGGGCGAAGTCGACGTGCTGCTGCGCACCGTCACGCTGACGCAAACGCGCGATACCTCGCTGGGGTTGTCCGCCGTGGCGGCCAGCTTCTACGACGGCCAAGGCATCCTGGTCAACAAGAAGCTGGGCGTCAAAAGCGCCAAGGAACTGAACGGCGCCACGGTCTGCGTGCAGCCGGGTACCACCACCGAACTGAACCTGGCCGACTGGTTCCGCGCCAACAAGATCGAATTCAAACCGGTGGTGATCGACAAGGTCACCGAGGTGGTGCGCGCCTTCGAATCCGGCCGCTGCGACGCCTTCACCGACGACGCTTCGCAACTGGCCGCCGTGCGCGCCACGCAGGTCGCCAAGCCCGACGATTACGAAATCCTGCCCGAACGTTTTTCCAAGGAACCGCTGGGGCCCATGGTGCGCCAGGGCGACGAAAACTGGCTGGGCATCGTGCGCTGGACGCTGTTTGCCCTGCTGGAAGCCGAGGAATACGGCATCACGCAAAAGAACGTGGACGAGATGCTGAAAAGCAACAACCCCAACGTTTCCCGCATCCTGGGCGTGACGCCGGGGGCGGGCAAGAACATGGGGCTGGATGAAAAATGGGCCTACAACGCCATCAAGGCAGTGGGCAATTACAGCGAAGTGTTCGAACGCAACGTCGGCAAGGACAGCAAGCTGGGCCTGCAACGCGGCACCAACGCGCTGTGGACCAACGGCGGCGCCATGTATCCATGGCCGATCCGCTGACGACGCCACACTGACAAGATGGCCTGCGCATGCAGGCCATTTTTTCTTGTGCGGGCGATGATGGCAAAGTGCGGGACCTGTATTCACCTCAATCGCCATGCGATATAAGCGAACCGTTATGCGGTACGCTATGCGCTTTCCCCTGCACCCGCTGCGCCATGACATCGACGCCACATCCCGAGGATTCCCCTTTGTTCATTGCCGCGCTGGCGCGCGGCATTTCGGTGCTAAGGGCATTCAACGAAGGGGAGCCCGCCATGACGCTGCCGGAGCTGGCCGAGGCCACGGGCCTGGGTAAAAGCGCCGTTCAGCGCTTTACCCACACCCTCTGGACGCTGGGCTACCTGCGCAAGGACCCCGTCACCAAGAAGTTCTCGCTGGCGCCCTGGTCGCTGGAGCTGGGCATGCACTACGTGCAGACCAGCCCGCTGGTGCTAGGCGGAAACCCGTTCCTGCACACGCTGAACCGCAACAGCCAGGAGACGTGCAGCCTGGCGGAGCCGGACGGTCTGGACATGGTCTATGTGGCGCGCTTTGCCACCCACAAGGAAATGTTCGTGAACATGCCGGTTGGCATGCGCTTGCCTTTCTATTGCACGGCAGCGGGGCGCGCGGTGCTGGCCAGGTTGGACCCCGGCGTTGCGCAAGACTTGCTGGAACGCTGCGACCGCAAGCCTTTCACGGCAAATACGATCACCCGCATGGATGCCTTGCTGGCCGAACTCGAGTTCGCCCGGCGCCACGGCTATGCAAGGTCCAACGGCGAGTTTTACCCCGGCGACATCACGGTCAGCGCGGCGGTCCTGGATGCCGGCGGCACGCCCTTGGGCGCCGTGAACGTGTCCGTGCCTTCCAGCCGTTGGTCTTTTGAACAGGCGCAAGCCGTGTTCGGCCCGCAAGTGGTGGAGACCGCGCAGGCTATCAGTGCATCGCGCACCTTGGGCCGTACGCATCCCTTCTACTTGATGGAACCCCCGGGCGGCGCGTTGCGCGGGGCGATGCCCTTGCCCGACGACGAGGCCTGATCCCTGCCGCGCGCCCGATTTCAGTGCACGCCGCGCGCCACGACGGGGCGCATTCCCCTTTAATCCCCACTAATCTACTCAAGTAATTGCGCGCCTCTAGGGGGAACTCCCTAATAGGCCGGCCGACTTTTTGCCTGCTAATCTATTTACGACACGATCGTATCGCATAGCGATTCGATTGAATCTAAATATCGCAACGTCCGCATATCGCCGACGGGCAAGCCCAGGAGCCGCGCTGTGCCGCAGTCATCTGATTTCAATTTCAACCCCGTAGCCGGGTTCATGGGCTTGCCATCGGTCCGCGAGTCCGAAGCGGGCAAGCCACGCGCGTGCGTGGTGGGCGTTCCTTTTGATTGCGGCACGCACCCCTTTCGCGTGGGATCGCGGCAGGGGCCCGACGCGATCCGCGAACAATCCCGCTTGCTCCGCCCCGTCGACATCTTTCGCCGACATGGCATCGACAGCCCTCCTGAATTCCTGCGCGCCATCGATGTGGGTAACGTGGCTTGCCACCCGGGAGACCCCGACGCCTCGTACCCGCTGATCGAAGCCGGCATCGGCGCCATCCTGGACGCCGGCGCCATCCCCATCTCGATGGGCGGTGACGGCGCGGTGACGTTGCCGCAGTTGCGTGCGGTGGGGCGCCGCCATCCGGATTTCGTCGTACTGCATTTCGATTCGCACACCGACACCTATCCCATCGCCGGCTACAACACGGCCACCACGTTCACGCGCGCCGCCGAAGAGGGTCTGCTGGACGTCGCGGCCAGCTTTCACGTAGGCACGCGCGGCAGTTCCTTCATGCCCGGGGTGCTGGAGTTCGGGCGCGAGGTCGGCTACACGATCGTCCCCTACGACGACTTCGACCAGGACCAGAAGGGCACGCTGGCGGACATCAAGCAGCGTATCGGCCAGCGCCCGGTGTACCTGTGCTTTGACATGGACATCTTCGACCCCTCTTGTGCGCCCGGAGTCTGCACGCCGGAGTGGGGAGGCTTGTCGGCCAAGGAAGGGTTGGCGCTGGTGCGTCAGCTTGCCGGCTTGAACTTCGTGGCGTTCGACATCAATACCGTGTCGCCGCCGCAAGACGTGCAGGGAGCCACGGCCTTCCTGGCTGCCACCGTAATGCAGGAATTCTTCGCCCTGGCGGCGGTGGCAGTGCAGCAATACCCGCAAGGGCGTCCGGCCTGAGCCGAGGCGTTTGCATCACCAACATTCGCGGCATTCATTCATCCAAGGGGAAAAACGATGACATTCAAAGCCATTCTGCTGGGCCTGGCGGCCGCCGGCCTGTTGATTCAAACCGGCGCGCAGGCGCGCACGCTGGACGAAGTGCGCAATGATAAAAGCCTGGCCGTCGTCACCACGGCATCGGCGCCGCCGCACGGGTTCAAGAATCCCAAGTCCAACCAGCTGGAAGGCATCATGGTGGACGTGGCGGCGGGCGTGGCCAAGCACCTGAAGGTATCGGACAAGCTGTCCGACGTGCCCTTTTCCGGCCTTATCCCCACGCTGACGTCGGGGCGGGCGGACGTCATGTCGGCGCCGCTGTTCATTACCGAAGAACGCGCCAAGGCCATCGACTTTTCGGTCCCCGTCTACGGGTGGGGCGAGGGCGTGGTGGTCAGCGACAAGGCAACCAAGAAGTACGCCAGGTTTGAAGACATGCAGGGGCAGCGGGTAGGCGTGCTGGTGGATTCCGTCCAGTTCAACATGATCAAGGACATGCCGGGCACAAAAGTCACGACCTACCAGGACTATTCAACCTTGCTGGCCGATGTGCGCGCCGGCCGCGTCGACCTGGGCATCGTGGACCCGCCCAGCATCATTTATCAAATCCAGACCAAGAACATCCCGGGCGTGAAGCTCGATACGGGCTACCAGCCGCAACGCACGTGGCAGGTAGGCATGGCCGTGCAAAAGGGCAATACCGCGCTGTTGGAAGCCGTCAACAAGGCGATTGCCGATATGAAGGCGAACGGCGAAATGGCCGCCATCGGAAAGAAGTGGGGTGTGTCCGACCTCATCAGCAAGTAAGCGCCGTTACGGCACGGATAAGGAGCACGACTTGGATCTCGCTACGCTGCGCATGTACCTGACCCCGCTGGCCGAGGGCACGGTCTGGACCCTGGCGCTGTTTTTCTGTTCGGCTTTTCTGGCGGTGGCGTTGGGCCTGGTCGTCTGCTTGTGCCGCTTGTCCCCCTCGCGCCTGTTGAGCCGTGGCGCGCGGTTCTACATCGAGGTGATCCGCGGCACGCCGTTGTTGCTGCAATTGTTCTACATCTACTACGGGCTGCCCGAGATGGGCGTGGTGATCAACGGCTTTGTCGCGGGCGTGCTGGGCCTGACCTTGAACTTCGGCGCGTACCTGGCCGAACTGTTCAGAAGCGGCATCCAGTCGGTGGACACGGGCCAGTACGAGGCGGCGCGCGCGCTGGGTCTGCGCAAGGTGCAGCGGCTGCGTCGCATCGTGTTGCCGCAAGCGCTGCGCACGGTCTTCCCGGCCTTGGGCAACTATGCGCTGGTGCTGATCAAAGAGACCTCTTTGGTGGCCGTTATCAGCGTGTACGAGCTGATGCGGGCGGGCGAGATGCTGGCCGGTGCGACCTTCCAGGCACTGACGGTCTACACGATGGTGGGGGTCATCTATTTCGCCATGTGCAGCGTGCTGTCGTACCTGTTCCGTCGGTCCGAAAAGCGTTTGACGGTGCCGGGCTACTGGAGCGGCGCCGGCGAAAACCACGATATTTCCAAGGCTTGAAACGATGAATGCAACGACTGCCTTGGCGCCCATCATCACGATGCAGGGCGTCAGCAAATGGTATGGAGACTTCCAGGTGCTGAACGACCTGGCGCTGGAAGTGTCGCCCGGCGAGAAGCTGATCCTTTGCGGGCCGTCCGGCTCGGGAAAATCCACGACGATCCGCCTGCTGAATCGGCTGGAGGAACACCAGAAGGGCCGCATCGTGGTCGACGGCATCGAGCTCAACGAAGACGTCAAGAACATCGAGCGCATCCGCGCGGAAGTCGGCATGGTGTTCCAGCACTTCAACCTGTTTCCGCATCTGACGGTACTGGAGAACTGCACGCTGGCTCCGCTGCTGGTCAAGGGCGTGCCGGCGGACGAAGCCCGGTCGCGCGCCATGGAATATCTGGAACGGGTGCGCATTCCGCAGCACGCCGACAAGTATCCTGGCCAGCTTTCGGGCGGCCAGAAGCAGCGCGTGGCGATCGCGCGGGCCTTGTGCATGCAGCCCAAGATCATGCTGTTCGACGAACCCACGTCGGCGCTGGACCCCGAGATGGTCAAGGAAGTGCTGGACACCATGGTCGCGCTGGCCAAAGACGGCATGACCATGGTCTGCGTTACGCACGAAATGGGTTTTGCGAGGGAGGTGGGCGATCGGGTGGTCTTCATGGACCAGGGGGCCATCGTAGAGGCCGACACGCCGGAGAACTTCTTCAACGCCCCCCGCTCGGAACGGGCGCAGGCGTTCCTGGGGCAGATATTGGCCTGATGTTGCGGGTTGCCGGCGGAACGGCGCTTATGCCAGCGCTAATTCCGGCTGGCGGAACGCTGCGGGCATATCCGGGAATGGTTCCATGCCCGCAAGCTGAAATGGGTCTATCGCGTTTTTGATACGCTACCTATCATGCATATCAGGCGGGCGCGCATGCGCCCGCATCGCCATTGAAAACGACTAGGGAAAATCATGAACGGCGCTGACAGTCTCTGCGATACCTTGCTGGCCAACGATGTGGACGTGTGTTTTGCCAACCCCGGCACGTCTGAAATGCACTTCGTCGCGGCCTTGGATCGCAAGCCCCGGATGCGGTGCGTGCTTGGCCTGTTCGAAGGCGTGGTGACGGGCGCTGCCGACGGCTACGCGCGCATGGCGGACAAGCCCGCCGCCACCTTGCTGCACCTGGGACCGGGCCTGGGCAACGGCCTGGCCAACCTGCACAACGCCAAGCGCGCGCGCACGCCCATGGTCAATATCGTGGGCGACCACGCCACCTATCACGTGCAATACGACGCGCCGCTGACCAGCGACGTGGAAGGCGTGGCGCGGCCGATGTCGCATTGGGTCAAGCGCACGATGACGGCCGCCGCCGTGTCGGCGGACGCCGCCGAAGCCATCGGCGTGGCGCGCCAGGCGCCCGGCAACATCGCCACGTTGATCCTGCCCGCCGACACCGCCTGGACCGATCTGCCCGACAACGCGCCCGCGCCTGTACAAGTCAAGGACGCGCCACTGGCGCGGACCTCTGCCGAAGCCGTGCGCGCGGCGGCCGCCGCGATTCGCTCGGGCGAAGTCACGGTGCTGATGCTGGGTGGCGCCGCGCTGCGCGAACGGGCGCTGAACGCCGCCGGGCGAATCGCCCGCGCGACGGGTGTGCGCCTGATGTCCGAAACGTCCAACCGCCGCATCGAGCGCGGCGGCGCGCGCACCCCGGTCGATCGTCTGCCGTACCCGATTGATCTTGCGGTGGCCAAGCTGAAAGACGTCAAGCATCTGGTGCTGGCGGGGGCGAAGGCGCCGGTGGGCTTTTTTGCCTACCCGGGCAAGCCCAGCTTGTTGGCCCCGGCCGACAGCAACCAGGTGGTGCTGGCCTCGGCCGAACAAGACCTGGCCCACGCGCTGGAATGGCTGGCCGACGAACTGGGCATTGCCGCCGACGCGCCGCGTCTGGCCACGCCGGCCGCCGCCTATGAGGTGCCGTCCTCGGGCAAGCTGACGGGCGCCGCCGTGAACATCCTGGTCGCGCATACCTTGCCCGAACAGGCCATCGTGTGCGATGAGTCCATCACGCAGGGCCGCGAATTTCCGATCTACAGCACCAGCAGCGCTCCGCACGATTGGCTGATGCTGACGGGCGGCGCAATCGGTATCGGCCTGCCGCTGGCCACTGGCGCGGCCGTGGCGTGCCCGGACCGCAAGGTCATCACGCTGCAAGCCGACGGCAGCGGCATGTACACCTTGCAGGCGCTGTGGACGCAGGCGCGCGAAAACCTGGACTGCCTGACGGTGATCCTGGCCAACCGGTCCTACGCCACGTTGCATGGCGAAATGAAAAACGTGGGCGTGAAGGAACCCGGCCGCAATGCGCGCCGCATGCTGGATCTGGAAGAGCCCTACCTGGACTGGACGCACCTGGCGCGCGGCATGGGCGTGGAGGCCGTCAGCGTGGACACGGTGGAAGGTTTCGCCCGCGCGCTGGCCGACGGCCTCAAGCGCCGTGGCCCGTTCCTGATCGAAGCCATCATCTGAAAAAGGGGGGCGCGTACGCCTATACGCCCAGATAGCGCGTCAGCTGTTCCGGTTGCCGGGCCAGCGACGCGCTGTCGCCGTCTTCAACGATCACGCCCTTTTCCATCACCAGACAGCGGTCGGTGTGTTCCAGCACTGCGCGGTAGTTGCGATCGACGATCAGCGTGGACATGCCGGTCAAGCGGATCTCGCGGATGATGCGCCAGATCTCGGCCACGATCAGCGGGGCCAGCCCTTCGGTGGCTTCGTCCAGGATCAGCACATCCGGATTGGTCATCAGCGCGCGTCCGATGGCCAGCATCTGCTGTTCGCCTCCCGATAGTTGCTGCCCGCCGTGGCCGAGCCTTTCGCGCAGCCGGGGAAAGGTCTCCAGCACGCGCGCGTAAGTCCAGTCGCGCCCGCCGCGCACGCCGGCACGCGCCGCCACCTGTAGGTTTTCACGTACGTTCAGGTTGGGAAATATGCCCCGGCCTTCGGGTACATAGGCCACCCCCAGTTGCGCAATGGCGTGCGCGGGCGCGCGTGTGCAATCGCGCCCCGCCACGCGCACTTGGCCGCGCGTGCTCTTGACCTGGCCCATCAGGCTGCGGATCAATGTGGTCTTGCCCATGCCGTTGCGGCCTACCAGCCCGACCGATTCGCCGCGCGCGATGTGCATGTCGATGCCGCGCAGCACATGGCTGGCGCCGTAATACACGTGCAGACCGCCGGCCTGGATCAGCGCATCGTGGTTTGCGTTGGCGTGCATGCGGCGGCTCCTTCAGCGTGGGCGGGGTGGGCGTCTTCGCCCAGGTACGCGGTGCGCACGTCGGCGTTGGCGCGAATGGCGTTGGGCGGGCCGCTGGCGATGGCGCTGCCGTTGACCATTACCGTAATGGTCTCGGCGATTCGGAAGACGGCGTCCATGTCATGTTCGACCAGCAGGATCGCGTGGCCCGCCTTCAATGTTTGCAGCAGGTCCAGGATGCGGTCGGTTTCTTCCGGGCCCATGCCGGCCAGGGGCTCGTCCAGCAACAACACCTGTGGCTCGCCCGCCAGGCACATGGCAATTTCCAACTGGCGCTTGCGGCCGTGCGGCAGCAGGCCCGCCGTGTGCGCGGCATCGCCGGCCAGGCCGGTGCGTTCCAGCGCGTGGTGCGCCAACTCGGCGCTGCGGCGGCAATCGGCGGCTGGGCGCCACCAATGCCAGAAGCGCTGACGCGCCGCCTGCGCGGTCAGGCGGCAGTTCTCGAACACGCTTAACTCGGGGAATAACGTGGACCGCTGATAGCTGCGGCCCAGTCCGGCGCGGGCTCGTTGGGGTTGACGCCAGGCGGTAATGTCCCGTCCCCCCAGCATGACCTGCCCGCTGCTTGGCGCAAGCTCGCCCGACAGAATGTTGATCAGCGTGGACTTGCCGGCGCCATTGGTGCCGATGACGGCGTGCACCTGCCCGCGCGCCAGCGACAGGGACACGCCGTTCACGGCGGTCAGCCCGCCAAACCGCCGCGTAACGCCCGAGGCGGCAAGCAGAAGATCAGACATGGGGTTCTCCTTGAACCGGCAAGCGGAC
>NZ_JBLVOL010000041.1:0-22073 GCF_053543755.1 Achromobacter semiaridum
CGGTGGGACCGGTGGGCGGTGCGCCCGCCGCGCCGTCGCGGCCGTACAGGCCCGCGTTAGGGTCCGGCGCCTGACGCGGGTCGGGCAGCTTGCCGGGGTCGCCCTGACGGGTGGCCCGGTCCACGAACGGGATCGGGGCCTTGGTGACGTAGAAGGCCACGACGGCGGCCACGATCAGACCGATGAGCAGGCCGGCCAGCGCCCCGTAAAGGGTGCTGCCGCTTTCGCCAGAGGAACGGCGGGTGGCTTTGCGCTTTGTTGCCATGAACCGATGTTACATCCGCTCGGGCGCGGAAACGCCCATCAGCTCCAGGCCGTTGGCCAGGACCTGACGCGTGGTGGCGGCCAGGCGCAGGCGCGCCAGCTTCAGGGGCACGTCGTCCACCAGCACGCGCTCGGCGCTGTACCAGGCGTGGAAGTCCGAGGCGCAATCGCGCAGCCAGAAAGCGATGTGGTGCGGCGACAAATCTTGCGCGGCCAGTGCCACCACGTTGGGGAATTCGGCCAGGCGTTGCATCAGCGCGAATTCGGACGGCGCGGTCAGCAAGGACGTATCGGCGGCGGCCACGTCGGCAGCGGGCATGCCGGCGTTGTTGATCATCGTGCAGATGCGGGCGTGCGCGTACTGGATGTAATAGACCGGGTTTTCGTCGCTTTTCGACAAGGCCAGGTCCACGTCAAATACAAATTCGGTGTCGGCGCGGCGCTGGATCAGGAAGTAGCGCACGGCGTCGCGGCCAACCCAATCGATCAGGTCGCGCATGGTGACGTAGCTGCCGGCGCGCTTGGAGATCTTGACCTCTTCGCCGCCGCGCATCACCTTGACCATCTTGTGCAGCACGTACGACGGGTAGTCCTTGGGGATGCCCTCTTCCAGCGCCTGCAAGCCGGCGCGCACGCGGGCCACGGTGCCGTGGTGGTCGCTGCCCTGGATGTTCACGGCGCGATGAAAGCCGCGTTCCCATTTGGCCTTGTGATACGCCACGTCCGGCACGAAGTAGGTGTAGCCGCCTTCGCTTTTGCGCATGACGCGGTCTTTGTCGTCGCCCGTGCCCAGTTCGGTGGTGCGCAGCCACAGCGCGCCGCCTTCTTCGTAGGTATGACCGCCGGCAACCAGCGCCTTGACGGTGGCTTCGACGCGGCCCGACGTGTACAGCGAGCTTTCCAGGTAGTAGTTGTCGAACGCCAGGCCGAACGCCTGCAGGTCCAGGTCTTGTTCGCGGCGCAGGTACGCCACGGCGAAGACGCGGATGTCGTCCAGGTTGTCGATATTGCCGGTGGCGGTGACGGGTTCGCCGTCGGAGGGCTGGATGGTCTTGCCGGCCTGGAAGTCGCGCGCGATGTCGGCGATGTAGTCGCCCTTGTAGCCGTCTTCCGGCCAGTCAGGAGATTCTGTGGTGAGGCCACGGGCGCGCGCCTGCACGCTGATGGCCAGGTTGTGGATCTGGTTGCCGGCGTCGTTGTAGTAGAACTCGCGGGTGACGTCCCAGCCGATGGCGTCGTACAGGCGGCACAGGGCGTCGCCCAGCGCGGCTTGGCGCGCGTGGCCCACGTGCAGCGGGCCGGTGGGGTTGGCCGACACGAATTCAACCAGGATCTTCTCGCCGCTGCGCGGAGCGCGGCCGAAACTTGCGCCCTGCTCGGCCACGGCGGCGATGACGGCCTGGCGCGCGGCGGCGGTGATACGCAGGTTGATGAAGCCGGGGCCGGCGATTTCAGCGCTGTCGACCAGATCTCGGGCACCGGGGGCGGCCATCAGCGCATCCACGATGGCCTGGGCCAGTTCGCGCGGGTTGCGGCGGGCCGGCTTGGCCAGCTGCATGGCCACGTTGGTGGCGACGTCGCCGTGCGCGGCAACCTTGGGGCGCTCAAGCAGCACATTGGCCTGGGCGTCGGGAAGGCTCTGCGCAACGGCGGCCTGGATCAGGGAGATAAGCTGTTTTTGTTGCTCGGGGAGCATGGGCGTCTGAAGAAGTTCTGGGTGAGTGACCAAGGCGGGGATCAAACGGACGGTGTCCGGGCCGGCAGTGTCACGGGAATCATCCGGAATGATAGTTGATTTGGCGGCCCAACCGGGCGGATCGGGCAGGCAAACCGTCCGGCAAGCGTTCGGGCGGCGGGCGGAACTCTGAACAAAATCAAACGCCTAGACGGTGGCGCGCGTGCCCGGTGTCCAGGCCGTGTCGCGCGTGCGAGGGCGCCAGTTGGCATCGCTGGGGCGTTGCGGTAGTGTATGTAACGTATTCAATAAGGGAGACCGCAATATGCTGATTACCTTTCACTCCAAGGTCGTGGCCGAGGTCCTGATGCTGTCCGACCACGCCGGTCCCATTCTGCAGGCAGCGGGCAAACCCATCGGCGACAAGATCCCCGAACGCGGTGTTTTCACGGTGGAGCAACTGGGCCCCGCCATCGACGGCATCGAACGCGCGATCGCGGATGCCGAGCCGCCGCTTGACGACGAAGACGACGAAGACAAGGCGCCCCGCGCCGCCATGGCGCGCACGGTAGGTTTGAAGGAACGCGCGTTTCCGTTGCTGGACATGCTGCGGCAGTCCCAGGCCGCGGGCGTTGAAGTCACTTGGGAAGCCTCGCGCGGGTGGTAGGCAATGTCGCCGGGCGGACAATCCGACCGGCGTCTTTTGCCTTACGCTTGCCGCCTGACGCCCTTTCAAGGAAACCCTTATGCGCAGCGACATCACCATTGTTTTCGACCCCCGCCGGTCGCTGGACCTGACCGCCACGGTTGAACCGTCCCCGCAACGCCAAAGCGACGCGCGCGATTGGTTTGACGGCGCCTGGGAAACCCTGGGCTGCGAACCTTTGCGGCCCAGCGGCAAGGTGCTGTTGCTGGACAAGGTGCTGGGCGTGGCCGATGCCTTGGGCTACGACACCCTGTCCACCGACACGAAGGAAGCCCGCGAGTTCGCGGAGCACCTGGCGCTGGCCTTAGAGCGCCCGCGCATCACGGTGGACCTGCCGGGGCTGACCGTCGGCTACTGACGGCACTGCGGCGGCCAGCGCCCAAAAAGCAAATCCCCGCTCAAGGCGGGGATTTTTTTTCGGGTGCGCGGCATCAGCCCCACTGGGCACAGGCCACAGGCTACCGGATCCCCGCCCGCATGAACGACTGCACGAATTGCCGTTGGAACAGCAGGAAGGCAATCAGTAACGGCGCCGCCGACATCAGCGTGGCGGCGGTAATGACCGACCAGTCGATGCCCTGGTCCGTGGACGAGAACACCTGCAAGCCCACCGTCAGCGGCCGGGATTCCACCGAATTCGTGATGATGAGCGGCCACAGGAAGTTGTTCCAGTGGTGGCTGACCGACACCAGCCCGTACGCCACGTAGATCGGTTTGGCCAGCGGCACATACACCTTCCACAGGATCTGCATCGGACCCGCGCCTTCCATGCGCGCCGCTTCTTCCAGTTCGCGCGGCACCGTCTTGAAGGTCTGGCGCAGCAGGAAGATGCCGAACGCCGACGCGAAATACGGCAGGCCGATGGCGAACACGGTGTCCCGGATGCCCAGCTGGCTCATGGAGCGGTAGTTCTCCACCAGCAGCACGTCGGGCATGATCATCAGCTGTAGCAGCACCAGCATGAAGACGAAGTCGCGGCCCCGGAATTCAAAGCGCGCGAAGGCGTATCCGGCCAGTGTCGACAGCACCAACTGCGCCGCCAGCACCATCGTGACCAGCAGGAACGTGTTCAGGAAGTAGCGCGGAAACGGCGCCGCGTGCCAGGCACGCACGAAGTTATCCAGCGTCAACGGCGCGAACAGCTCGAAGCGGGTTGCATAGGCGGGCGGGTGGAAAGCCGCCCACATCGCGTAGGCAAGCGGCAGGATCCACAACAGGCCAAGCGCCCAGGCGCCCAGGGTATCTAGCTTGTCTTTCATTGATAGTGCGTCCTGCGATCCAGCCAGCGGAACTTGAACAGCGCGGTCAGCGCCAGTACCACCAGCAACACGACGGTCAGCGTGGCGGCGTAAGCCGTGTCCCAGAAACTGAAACCCACCTGGTAGATGTAGTACAGCAGCAAGGTGCTGGCGTTATCCGGGCCACCGCGCGTCATGACCACCACATGGTCCACCAGGCGGAACGCGTTGATCAGCGCATTGATCAGCACGAACAGCGTGGTGGGCATCAACAGCGGCCACAGAATGCGGCGGAAATACTGCCAGCGCGAGGCGCCTTCCAGCATGGCCGCCTCGCGCAGCGACGGCGATACCGTCTGCAAGGCGGCCAGGTAGAAGATCATGAAGAAGCCGGCTTCTTTCCACACCGTGACCAGCATCAGCGCGGGCAAGGCGGTTTCGCGGTTGCCCAGCCAGTTCGGGCCGGGCGAACCGAACCACCCCATCACCTGCGCGATCAGCCCGTACTGCGGCGTGTAGAAGAACAGCCAGATGTTGGCCACCGCCACCATCGGCAGTACCGTGGGCGTGAAGTACGCCATGCGTAAAAAGCCGCGACCGCTCAGGTTGCGGTTCACCCACAGCGCCATGATCAGCGCAATGCCGATGGACGTGGGGATCGTGCCCAGCGCAAACCACAGGTTGTTCCACAGCGACTGCCAGAACACCGGGTCGTCACGCATGACGGCGTAGTTTTCCAGGCCCACGAAACGCGCCGGACGCGCGCCCTTGGGCGTGGAGAAAAAGCTGTGCCAAAGCGTCGCCACCGCCGGGTAATGCGTGAAGGCGGCGAGCAGCACGATGGCTGGCAGCAACAGCAACCAGCCATAAAGCGCATGTAAAGAGCGGCTCATCGTGCTTGTCGGTCTATTTGTAGGAACGCAGGATGCGGTCGGCCTCGCGCTGTGCGTCGGTCAGCGCCTGCTGCGGCGTCTTCGAGCCTGTCAACGCCGCTTGCAGAGCGTCGTTCAGGGTCTTGGTGACGCGCTGGTTTTCATGCGTGGAAAATTCCGCCACGCTGACTTCCAGCTGGTCGCGCGCGACCGCGGCGGCCGGCACTTCCTGCGCGTACTTCTTCATCTTCTCGGTTTGCCAGGCCGCCGGCGTCACGGCGACGTAGCCGGTGGCGATGCTCCAGTCGGCGGCGCGTTCGGGCGTGGTGACCCACTGCGCGAACTTGAGCGCGGCCTGCTGCTGCGCCGGGGTGCCGCTCTTGAAGATATAGAAGTTGCCGCCGCCCGTCGGGCTGCCGCCGCGCTTTTGCTGCGGCATCATCGCCACGCCGAACGGGAAGTCGGCGTTCTTGCGGATGTTGGTCAGGTTGCCGGTGGTGGTCCAGACCATGGCCGCCTTCTTTTCCAGGAAGTCCTTGGGCGTGGTGCCCCAGTCGATGGTGCCGGTGGGCATGATCTTGTGCTTGGCCGACAGGTCGCGCCAGAACTGCGCGGCTTCCACCACCGCCGGCTTGTCCAGGTAGACCTCGTTGCCGGCTTCGTTCATCAGGATCGCGCCGTTCGGCGTGGTCAGCGCCTGGAACAGCCAGTACGCAAATGCGCCGCCCGACGGGATCTCGATGCCCCACTGCGTGGTGTTGCCCGAGGCGTCCTGCTTGGTCAGCTTCTTGCCGTAATCGACCAGCTCGGCCCAGGTTGCGGGCGCGCGTTCGGGGTCCAGGCCCGCTGCCTTGAACAGGTCCTTGTTGTAGTACATCACGATGGTCGAACGCTGGAACGGCACGCCCCAGGTGTGGCCGCCCGTGCGGCTGTTCTGCATGAAGGCGTCGTAGAAGCTGCCCAGCCACTTTTTGTCGGCGTCGCTTTTCGCCAGCGAATCGATCGGCACGATGGCGTCTTCATCGATCAGCGTGAACATGTCGGTGGACAGCAGCACGGCCAGTTGCGGCGGCGTGCCGCCCTTGAGCGCCGTCAGCGCCTTGGCGATCGAATCCTGATACGAGCCGGCGTAGATCGGCTTGATCTTGATGTCGGGATTTTCCTTTTGGAAGCCCGCGACCATGTCGTCGACGATCTTGGTGATCGGGCCGCCGACGGCGACCGGGTAATAGAACTCAACTTCGACGGGTTTGTTTTGCGCCTGTGCCGGCAGGGACAGGCAAGCGGCGGCCAGGCTGGCGGCCAGGGTCTTCAGTACGATGCGTCGCATGGTGGCGTTTCCTTTCCTGTGCAATGGGCGTCTTCTAGCGCCCGACGGTGTTGATCACCGCCGAATCGGCGGCAAAGAAATGCTGTTGCCCGTCCTGCCAGGACAGGTTCAGGGCTTCGCCGGCGCGGGCGCGCAAGTGGCCGCCCACTCGCACGGCCACACCGCTGGTGTCGCCGACCCGGCACACCACGATGGAGTCCGCGCCGAAGTATTCGACGCTTTCCACCACGGCCGGTATGCCGGTGCTGTCGATGCGGATATGTTCCGGACGCACGCCCAGCTTGACGGCGCCGGCCGGCGCGTTCGCAATCACGGGCCCTTGCGTGCCGGCGATGACGGCGGCGCCGTTCGCGGCGGCAAGCCCGATCAGGTTCATGGGCGGCGTGCCGATGAAACGCGCGGCAAACTCGGTGGCCGGCCTTGCATACAGGCCGTCGGGCGTGTCGTGTTGTTCGATCTGACCGCCGCGCAGCAGCACCACCTGGTCGGCCATGCTCATGGCCTCGGTCTGGTCGTGCGTGACGTACACCATCGTGATGCCCAGGTCCTGCTGCAAGGCGCGGATCTCACGGCGCATCTCGTGGCGCAACTGCGCATCGAGGTTGGACAGCGGTTCGTCCATCAGGCACACCGGCGCTTCGGATATCACCGCGCGCCCCAGCGCCACGCGCTGCTGCTGGCCGCCCGACAATTGCGAGGGCTTGCGGTCCAGCAGATGCTCCAGGCCCAGCAGACCGGCCACGCGCTGCAAGCGGCGGTCGAAGTCGCGCGCGGGTTCCTTGCGGACCTTCAGCCCGAACAGGATGTTCTCGCGCACCGATAAATGCGGGAACAGCGCGTATGACTGGAACACCATGGATATGCGGCGCTTGGCCGGCGGCAGTTGCGTAACGTCGCGATCGCCGATGCGGATGGAGCCCGATGTGGGCGTGTCCAGCCCGGCGATCATGCGCAGGGTGGTCGACTTGCCGCAGCCGGATGGGCCCAGCAGCACCGTAAAGCTGCCCGCCGGCACCGTGAAGCTCACGCCGTGGATGGCGGCGGCGCCGCCGTACTGTTTGGTGAGGTTATCCAGAACGATGGATGACATGCTGTCTCGACGATCTAATTGTTAGATCCGCATTGTTGCCTGTTATGAAAACCTTTTCATTGTGCAGCGCAAACATGACGGATTCGTGGCAAGCCAAACGGCTTCAAACAACGCTGCGCGCCCCTTTGGCGCAGCGCTCAGGCAAACGGATACGGGCCGGGATATTCCCCAAGCACCGCGTGGTGCGTAACCAGGTTCGTGCCTTGCCACCAATGCAGCTGGTAGCCCGGCGGTTCCATGATGTACTGCAACGTGGGACGCGGCCCCAGCTCCAGCGCCAACTGGTGCGCGGTGCCAGGGCAGGTAGACGCGATCGTGCCGCCGAAGCGCTGAAAGATGGTGCGGTGCAAATGGCCGCACAGCACCCGCTCTACATGGGGAAAGCGCGACACCACGCGTTCAAGCTCCGGTGCGCCGGCCAACAGGCCGATGGCGTCCATGTGTTCGATGCCGGTCAGAAATGGCGGGTGGTGCATCAACACCAGCGTCGGTCGGTCCGGCTGTTCGGCCAGGCGCGCGGCCAGCCAGTCCAGGCGGTCCTGGCAGAGTTCGCCATGGCTTTTCATCGGCACCACCGTGTCCAGCGCCAGCAGGCGCAGCGGATAGGTTTCGATGGCGTACTGGATGAACGGGCCGCCGCCTTGCAGGTAATCGTGGTCAGGAAAGGCTGCGCGCAATTGGGCGCGGTCGTCATGGTTGCCGGGCAGCAGGAAGTACGGAATCTCCAGCGCTTGCAGGTGGTCGCGCAGCACCTGGTATTCGTGCGGGCGGCCCAGGTCGGTCAGGTCGCCCGTGATCAGTACGCAGTCGGGGCGCGGCGCCAGCGCATTCAGCGCGCGCACGGCGGGCGCCAGGAATGCGGCGGGGTCGATGATGCCGTAGGCCTTGTCGCCCGGGGTGCGCATGTGCAGGTCGGTGATTTGGGCAATGAGCATGATGCGTGCGGTTGTCGGAATTGAAGTGGGGTCAGCGGCGTACGGACGCTGCGGTACCGCCCACCACGATGCAATGCGGCAGGCGATTCGATTGGGCCGGTTGGCCATGGATCTGCGCTAGCAGGTTCGAGCACGCCGTCTGGCCGATGCCGTCGCTGGGTTGTGCAACGGTGGTCAGCGGGGGCGTCAACAAGGCGCCGAACCGCATGCCGTCAAAGCCGCACACCGAAATGTCGGTGGGCACGCGCAAGCCCAGCGCCACCAGGTCGGCGATGACGGCGGTGGCCAGCAAGTCATTCGAGCAGAACAGCGCGGTAGGCGCTTGTTTACCGCGCAACGCGGCTTTAAGCACGTCGGCGTCGCTGCCGGTGTGCGAGCTCATCGCGATGTGCTGCACGGTGTCCAGATCCAGCTTCTTGGCGCAGGCGCGGGCGCCGGTCAAGCGGCGGCGGGCGCGGTCGGAGGCGGTCAGCGGGCCAGTCACCAGCGCGATGCGGCGGTGCCCCAGCGCGGCCAGGTGCGCCACCATGTCGCTGGCGGCCGCGCGGTTGTCCACCGACGCGAACGGGTGTGTGGATGACTCGTTATAGACCAGCACATAAGGCATGCCGGCGCTGTCCAGGTCGTCCAGCGTGGCGCTTTTGTTGACGTCGGCCACGGTCAGGATCAAGCCGTCGACCTGATGGTCGATCAGGCCCTGGACGGCGGCGGATTCAACGGCGGGGTCATACCCGGTGGCGGTCAGCATGACGCTGTAGCCGGATTCGCGCGCACGGCGCTCGGCGCCTTCAAAGCACTCGGCGAACACGGGATTGGACAACGTGGGCAAGATCAACCCGATGGTGCGGGTGCTGCCGGAGCGCAGGCTGCGGCCAACGCGGTTTGGCCTGAACCCCGCGCGCTTGGCCACGTTGCGGATGTGCGCCAACGTGTCGGGATGGACGATCTCGGGTTGGTTGAACGCGCGCGAAACCGTGGCCGGCGATACGCCTGCCTTGCGGGCCACTTCGATGATGGAAAAGCGGGGCGACGGGCGCGTAGCCATACCGGGGTTACTGTCGATTTGCTGAAAACGTTTTCATCTTACAAGACAAATATGACCTTTGTGTTGCACGGGTTTGCGCTATGCTGGTGTGAACGCAACAACATAAAGCCTAGGCGCGGCGCAGTCGTTTTACCCGGGAAAACACGGTGTTTTTGGTGTTTTTCCTAATTGACGCGGCGCGCACAATGGCAGGGATCGGTCCGCATTGCCCACGGCGCAACAACGCCGCCGGTAACGCAAGGGCAGACCCCTCGGTCAAGGGGACCGGGTGCGTAATCAGCTGCCACGTCTGGCGCGGCGCCGGTAAAGAGGAAAGGAAAATGTCTACTGCCTTAAACAGCCTTGGCGCGGTTCAAGCCGCGCGCAAGCTGCAACGGCGCGAGTTAACCGCGGTGCAATTGGTACGGGCCTGTTTTGCCCGTATCGAGCAGCGCGAAAATACCATCCACGCCTGGACCGCCCTGCAAAAGCAGGCGGCGCTGGACGTTGCGCAGGCTTTGGACGATGGCCCTTTGCAAGGGCCGCTGCATGGCCTGCCGATCGGCGTGAAAGACCTGTTCGACACCGTCGATCTTCCCACCCGCTACGGCTCGCCAATTTATGAACGCCACCGCCCCGGCCTGGACGCCGCCGCCGTGGCGCTTTGCCGTGGCGCGGGCGCTGTCGTGGTGGGCAAGACGGTCACGACTGAATTCGCTACCTATCAGGCCGGTCCCACGCGCAATCCGCGCAACGAGGCCTACACCCCCGGCGGCTCGTCCAGCGGGTCGGCCGCCGCGGTTGCGGATGACATGGTGCCCTTCGCATTGGGTTCGCAGACGGCGGGTTCGATCATCCGCCCCGCTTCCTATTGCGGCATCGTCGGCTTTAAGCCCACGTTTGGCGCCATTCCCCGCGCGGGCGTCAAAAGCCTGGCCGAATCGCTGGACACAGTGGGCGGGTTTGCACGATCGGTGCCTGATGTGGCCTTGTTTGCGTCGGTGATGATGCGCGATGCCCGCATGCAGGACCTGTCCTACGACGCTAAACCGCGCGTGGGCATGTGCCGCACCTTGCAGTGGCGGCACGCGCAGGCAGAAACGAAAGAAGCGTTCGCACAGGCGGCAGCCACCTTGTCGCGCGCGGGCGCTACCGTGAAAGAGGTGCCGCTGCCGTCGCAGGACTGCATGCTGGTGCAGTTGCACGCCGACATCATGGCGTACGAAGCGTCGCAGTCGCTGGCTTTCGAGCGCCTGCAACACGCCGGCCAACTCAGCCCGAAGATCCAGGCGGTGCTGGAAGCGGGCGCGCAGATTTCGGCCGAGCAACACATCAAGAACCTGGCGCGCGCCGAAGAGTCGCGCATTCGGGTGAACAGCTGGTTTGACGACTACGACGTGTTGCTGGCGCCCAGCGCCGCCGGCGAGGCGCCGTTTGCAGACCTGGGCACCGGCGATCCGCAGTTCTCGCGGCCCTGGACGCTGTTCGGCCTGCCCTGCCTGAACCTGCCCTTTGCCACCGGCCCGCAAGGGTTGCCCGTGGGGTTGCAACTGATCGGCCAGCGCTATGACGACTACCGCACGCTGGCGATAGGCGCGTGGGTGCATGAGCGCCTGCTTGAGGCCAATGCGCCGGATGTCGGCGCGTCGGATATGTGGGCGCGAGGCTGAACGCGGCGCGCGTTCAACGTGTGACCACACGCCAAAAGCAGAAAGCCCGCCGATAAGGCGGGCTTTTTATTGCCGGTCGCGCCAGGAAGAGGTGTGTCCCTGGGTGTTGGCCAGCCCATGTTTCGGGCTGGCTTGGGGCGTTCAGTTCAGAAGGCGGGCGCGGATCACGCGGCCTCGGCGGCTTCCTGCTCGGCGGACGCCACGGCGCCCGCGTTGATGTGGCGGTTCACGGCGCTAAGGACTGCCTGGAACGAGGCCGTCACGATGTCGCGGTCGATGCCTACGCCAAAGCCCGTGGACGACTCGCCCACGCGCAGTTCGACATAGGACGCGGCGCGCGTGTCGGTGCCGGTGCCGATGGCGTGCTCGTGGTAGTCCATGATGCGCACCGGCACGTCCAGCGCGGCCACGAAGGCCGAGATGGCGCCATCGCCCTTGCCCGTTACGATGCGGCGTTCGCCGTTGTATTCGAGTTCGGCTTCGATGCTGAAATGCTGGCCTTCACCGGCCGACGGGTTGCCGTCGATGCGGTGGCGGATCAGCTTCCAGGGCGCCTTCTGTTCCAGGTATTCGCGGTTGAAGATGGTGTGCACGTCGTCGGCGGTGACTTCGCTTCCCGTCTCGTCCGTCACGCGCTGGATGGCGCGGCTGAATTCGATTTGCAGGCGGCGCGGCAAGACCAGGCCGTGTTCCTGCTCAAGCAGGTACGACACGCCGCCCTTGCCCGACTGGCTGTTCACGCGGATGACGGCGTCGTAGCTGCGGCCCAGGTCGGCCGGGTCGATCGGCAAGTACGGCACTTCCCAGACGGCGTCGGCCTGTTGCAGCGCGAAGCCCTTCTTGATGGCGTCCTGGTGCGATCCGGAGAACGCGGTGAAGACGAGATCGCCCGCATACGGATGGCGCGGATGCACCGGCAACTGGTTGCAGTATTCCGCGCAGCGGCGCACTTCGTCGATGTCGGAAAAGTCCAGGCCGGGATGCACGCCCTGCGTGTACAGGTTCAAGGCAAGCGTGACGAGGTCGACGTTGCCGGTGCGTTCGCCGCTGCCGAAGAGGCAGCCTTCGATGCGGTCGGCGCCGGCCATCACGGCAAATTCAGCGGCGGCCACGGCGGTGCCGCGATCGTTGTGCGGGTGCACGCTAAGCACGATGCTGTCGCGGCGCGCCAGGTTCTTGTGCATCCATTCGATCTGGTCGGCGTACAGGTTGGGGCTGGTGGCCTCGATCGTGGCGGGCAGGTTCAGCACCATCTTGTGCTCGGGCGTGGGCTGCCAGACATCGGCCACGGCGTTGGACACTTCCAACGCGAATTCGGGCTCGGTGGTGCTGAAGACTTCGGGCGAATACTCGTAGCTCCATTTGGTTTCGGGGCGCTGCGAGGTGTATTGCTTGATAAGGCGCGTGCCGATCGTGGCGATGCCCTTGATTTCGTCCTTGGACATGTTGAACACCACCTTGCGGAAGGCCGGTGCGCAAGCGTTGTACATGTGGACGATGGCTTGCTTGGCCCCCGCCGCGGCTTCCACCGTGCGGCTGATCAGGTCTTCACGCGACTGCGTCAACACGATGATGGTGACGTCGTCGGGGATGCGCTTTTCGTCGATGAGCTTGCGGACGAAATCAAAGTCAGTCTGCGACGCAGACGGGAAACCCACTTCGATTTCCTTGAAGCCGATCTTCACCAGTTGTTCAAAGAAGCGGAGCTTGCGCTCGACGCTCATGGGCTCGATCAACGCCTGGTTGCCGTCACGCAGGTCGGTGCTCATCCAGATGGGCGCCTTGGTGATGCGGCGGCTGGGCCACGTGCGTTCGGAGAAGTCGCGGGTGAACGGCGCGAAGGGGACGTATTTGGTGGCGGGGTTGGCAAGCATCATGACTACACCTCGATCGATCGGTTTCTTTTGAATCCCGTGAGCACTGAGTCTCGGCGGCGCTATGACCGGATGACGGTTTTGCGCGTGGGGTTGCCGTGATTAACCGGCAGGATTCACAACTAAAAGGGGGAAATCGCGTGTGGCAAACGTGGCTGCCGAGCTACCACGGGGACACTAGGCCCGGCAACCGATCGGTAGGTATAGCGATAGCGCGGCAGCGAAGAAGGAACGAGCGCGCAGGCCGGCGACCGGAGCGACGAAGCGTCCGGTGGCAATCGCGGGGAGGGTGCGGTGAGCGGCCATAGGGTGCTAGTCAAACATATTTTCTTTGCCAGCGCAAACGAAAACGTTGAAAAAAACGGGGGGCAGAGCGCGCTGCGATCTTTGATCGAAAGTGGCGCGGGCCGAAAAATCCGGCCCGCGCCGCACGTCGCGCGCCCACCTCCGTTGCCGCATTGCGCGGCGGGGCCGGGCCGGCCGCGGGCATGCGACTACTGCGTTTGCATGTGGCCGTTCTGCACGATCTTGCCCAGGCGTTCGCGTTCGCTGGCCGCGAATTCCACAAAGCTCGCGCGCGAGCCGCCACCGGGCTCGATGCTGCTCTGGCGCAAGGCGTCCTGCACTTCTTTGGTCTGGAGCGACTGCTCGACCGCCGCGTTCATCTTGTCCAACACGTTTGCCGGCGTGCCGGCGGGCGCGTACAAGCCCGCCCAGTGTCCGATGCGCACGGCGGGAAAGCCCGCTTCGGCCGTGGTGGGGATATCCGGCGCGCTGGCCATGCGCTTATCCCACGTGGTGGCCAGCGCCTTCAACTTGCCGCTTTGGATCAGCGGCAACGTCACGATGCTGGCTTCCGACGTGGCGTCGACCTGGTTGCCGATTACCGCCGTCACGCCTTCCGAGCCGCTTTTGTAGGCGATGGGCTCGATGGGCAGGCCCGTGGCCTCCTTGACCATTTCCGCCACGAAATGCGGCGTGCTGCCGTTGCCGGCGGTGGAAAAGGTGATGCGGTCGGTCTTGGCCTTCTTGGCGCGCTCGACGAAGTCCTTCAAGTCCTTGGCCGGGTTGGACGGGTTGGCCACGATCACCGATGGCGTGATGGTCAACAGCGCCACGGGCGTCAGCTCGTCGTCCTTGTAGGGCTGGTCCGAGCGGATCAGGCTGTTGGTGACGGTGCCGTTGCTGCCCACCAGATAGGTGTAGCCATCCGCCGCGCTGCGAGCGACATGCGCGGCGCCCACGACGCCGCCGGCGCCGGGTCGGTTTTCCACAATGACGGACTGCTTCAGCGTCGTGCCCACTGCCTTGGCGATGATGCGGGCGACCAGGTCATTGGCGCCGCCCGCGCTGAATGGCGCGACGAAGGTGATGGGTTTGTCGGGCCATTCGGCCATGGCGGGGGTAGCGGCAAACGCGGCCGAGCAGGCCACGAGCAAACCGGCGGCATACCGGACGGGGGGGCGGAACATGGTTGTCTCTCCAGGGGCCGGCCGCGCATCGGCAGGTCTGGGCTGCCGTTATGGTTTTGCTGGGTCTGTTGCGCGGCCCGCGGTTGCGCGAGCCTGGATGCGCCAGTATAGAAGGCGGAGCTGGCGCCGGACTGAAACAAAAAAGGCCGCCTGGGCGGCGGCCTGTGTGGCAATGAAAAGGTCTGGCGCGGCGTTAGCGGGCCGGGCCGATGCGGGGTTCAACGTAGCGGTCGGTGCGAGTTTCGCCCCGGACTTCGGTGCGGGGGGCCCGGCGGCCGTCATCGCGCGGGTCGCGCGAGGGCGGGATGGCCGTGCCTTCCAAAATCTGCGCCTGTTCGGCCACCATGGCGATCTTGCCG
Organism: Achromobacter semiaridum; assembly: GCF_053543755.1. Classification (NCBI taxonomy): domain Bacteria; kingdom Pseudomonadati; phylum Pseudomonadota; class Betaproteobacteria; order Burkholderiales; family Alcaligenaceae; genus Achromobacter; species Achromobacter semiaridum. The sequence continues at coordinate 14,510 of NZ_JBLVOL010000041.1, forward strand.
CTGCGATTGTGGCGAATTTCAGACAGTGCGCGTCGCAAGTCGCCTACAGTGAAGGGCTCTTGGCGGTCGCCCCAGGTCCAGCGCAGCACGCCCAACGATTCTTCGGACAAGTTTGGCGCCAGATCGGCCAGTGTATCCGTGCCCACCGGCGTTGCCGCGCCCGAGGCCAGGCTGGCCGCAAACCAGGCACGGACCGAAAAGAAAACGATCAGCGTCCAGATGCCGGCAACGACCCACCAGATATAGGGATTGACCTTCTGCGCCATATCCTGGGTCGGCTGGCCCAGGGTATGCAGGAAGTCATAGTTCATGCGTTTGCCGAAATCCAGTATCCACGAGGCAACGAGATACCAAAGGACGACGGCGACGGCGATGACTATCGCGCGCACAACGATTCGGGGTAGCGCCAGTTTGAGCAGGGTCTGGCCGATAAGTCGGCTGTCCTGGCGAACGCTTGCGGGCGAAGTCAGATTCATCATGCAAAATATTGTACCTATGACCCGTCCAATTTTAGAACTGCGACCTGGCCAGCACCTGACGCTGACCCCTCAATTGCAGCAATCGATACGATTGTTGCAGTTGTCCACGCTCGACCTGGAAGCCGAGATCTCGCAAGTGCTTGCGGACAATCCCCTGCTGGAACGGGAAGACGACACCCCCGCCGCCGAGGCCCAAGCCGAATCCGAACGCGAATCCTCGGTGGACGACGACACTCCCGCAGCGGAGCGCGATGCGCCCGTCGAAGAAATGCCCGGTTCGGGCGGCGTGTATTCGGATGATGACTCCGGGCTGCCCGAGGCGGCGCGCCCGGACACGTTGCGCGAACACCTGCTGGGTCAGTTGATGCTGACGCGAGCGGCCCCGCGCGATGCCGCCCTGGCGGCCCTGCTGATTGATGAGCTGGATGAAAACGGCTACCTGGGCTCGCCGCTCGAGGAAATCCTGACCTGGCTGCCGCCCGAAGTGGAGCCCGATCTGGACGAGCTGCGGGCGGCGCTGTCGCTGCTGCAATCGTTCGACCCGGTTGGCATCGGCGCGCGCGACATGGCCGATTGCCTGGTGTTGCAATTGCGCCACCCTGACCTTGCGCGTTTGCCCGAAGCGGCCGATGCGGCCGTCCTGGCCTGCGCCCGCGAGATCTGTGCGCGCCATCTGCCCTTGCTGGCCACCGGTAACGCTGCGCGCCTGTGCGCCGCCGTGGGCTGCGACGAGGCGATTTTCCGCGCGGCCCACACCCTGATCCTGCGGCTGGAGCCCCGCCCCGGCCGCGCGTGGACCGTGCCGGCGGCCGACTACGCCGTGCCCGACGTCATCGTGCGCAAGGCGCGGCGCGGCTGGCAGGTCACGCTGAACAGCGCCGCCGTTCCCAGGCTGCAAATCAACGGGCTGTATGCGCAGATGCTGGGCAATCAAAAGGAATCCGCACACGCGGGCCTGCAAACCCAGTTGCAGCAAGCCAAATGGATGATTCGCAATGTCGAGCAGCGCTTCGACACGATCCTGCGGGTGGCGCAGGCCATTGTCGAACGCCAGACGGCGTTTTTCAGCCAGGGGCCATCGGCCATGCGTCCGCTTATCCTGAAGGACATCGCGGGCGAACTCGGGCTGCATGAATCAACCATTTCGCGCGCCACAACGCAGAAGTACATGCTTACTCCGTTCGGCACGCTGGAGCTCAAGCGTTTCTTCGGGACGGGGGTGTCCACGGACGGCGGTGACGCCACGTCGGCCACGGCGGTGCAGACTTTCATCCGCCAGATGGTGGCGGAAGAGAACCGGGCCAAGCCTTTGTCTGACAGCCAGATCATGCAGAAACTGGCCGATCAGGGGATAGTCATCGCCCGTCGGACGGTGGCAAAGTACCGCGAAGCGCTGCGTATTGCCCCCGCTACGCTGCGCAAGGCGCAAGCCTCGGCGCGTTGAAATAGGGGACGAATCTTTGAGGATTCGTCCTTTGTTTCAAGGGCTTGCGTGACAATTGCGCTACAAATTTTTTTGCGGTCAGGGCTTGTCATCCGCCGAATAATTTTCGATAATCATTCGCATGTACATTTGCGTATGTAATGCCATCACCGAACGCCAAGTCCGCGCCAGCGTGGACGGTGGCGCGACGACGCTGTCCGACCTGCAATTCGAGCTGGGCGTGGCCACGTGCTGCGGCTGCTGCGCGGCAACCGCCGCCGAATACCTGCCGGGCGGCCGCTGCTCCAGCGTGTGCGACGTTCGCTCCATCGCCGTTCCGGTCAATGCGCCCGCTACCCTGGTTGAATCGGGTTCGGCTGCCAACAACAGCAGCTTCCCGATTCCGCTGGTCGCCGCCGGCTAACGCATTGCCGTCCCCTCCGGCTCGCTGAGTTCTTCGGCGGGCCGCGCTGCTTTCCGGACGCAGCCATTTCCAAAATATTTGTCAACGCACCAGGGCGCGAGCAGAATGCTTGATCCCTGCGCCATGCGTGGCGCGCCGTTCTCTTGGACTCCCGATGAAGGCCACGCCCGCCACCTGCCCCCCGAACGCTCCTGCCGCCTCGGGTATCAGTTGGATGCCGATCACCGCGTTCTGCTTTCTGTGGAGTTCCGCCTTCGCGGCGGCCAAGATCGCGGTGCGCGATTGCCCCCCATTGACCCTGCTGACCATCCGCTTCCTGATTGCGGGCGCGTTGATGCTGGGCATTGCCGCCTTCAGCCGCCGGGGCAGGCCACTGCAAGCGCGCGACATCGCCTCCCTCATCCTGCTGGGTGTCTTGAACAATGCGTTGTACCTGGGGCTGAGCTGGTCCGGCATGACGACCGTGTCGTCCGCGTTTACCGCCGTGCTGATCAGCACCAACCCCTTGTTGATCGGTGTGCTGGCCGGCCCTGTCCTGGGCGAGCGGCTGACGTGGCGAAAGCTGCTGGGCCTATGCCTGGGGCTGGCCGGGGTGGCCGTGGTGCTGCGGTCACGCCTGACTGGCATGCAGGAAGACATGCACGGCACGTTGCTGGTCACGGGTGGCCTGGTGGCGCTGGTGGCCGGCACGCTGCTCTATAAGCGGCTCAAGCCGGCGGCAGGGCTATGGACGTCGACCGGCATCCAATCCCTGGCAGCGGCCGCCACGCTGCTGCCATTCGCCCTGATGAATGAAAACCTGGGCGATGCGCGCCTGACGGCGAGCCTGCTGGCCAGCATGGCCTACATGATCGTGGCCGTGTCGATGGGCGGCTACTACCTGTGCTTCATGATCCTGAGCCGGGCCACTGCCACGTCGGCCAGCGCGCTGCATTTCTTGATGCCGCCGCTTGGCCTGTTGTTTGGCTGGCTGGTGCTGCGCGAACCGGTATCGTGGCTGGATCTGTTGGGCATCGTGCCTATCGCCTTTGGGATCTGGTTGACGACGCGCAAAGCGGGCTGAATCGAGCATTAAGCAAAATAGCGCTAATAAGGTTGCGGATATGCAACCTAATGGCATCAGTGATATTTCGATGGAATATCGTCCGTCCAAGACGGGCTTATCGACGCCATTCAAGAAAAGTGCCATGCGAATGCGGTAGTTGACTCAGCGCTACGCCGCATAGGGGCTGCCTTGTGTGCGCAAAGCATCACGCACGCATACTCATTCTCATTGGCTTGTCGCTTTCTGGTAGCGGTCCTAAAGCCGTTTACCAAATGCGGCGCAAGGCTAGGCGCGCCCCTGCGGCAGGTGGTAGTCTGCCGGGGTTGCGTACGCGCGGCATCGTGCGCTCCTTTGTCGCGATGCACTCGCGTCGCGCCTGACTGCAAGGAGTCCATTATGAAAGGCGACAAAACCGTCATCCAGTTCTTGAACAAGCAACTGACCAACGAACTGACGGCCATCAACCAATATTTCCTGCATGCCCGCATGCTGAACCATTGGGGCTTCGACAAGCTGGGCAAGCACGAATACGAAGAATCCATCGGTGAAATGAAGCACGCGGATCGCCTGATCGCGCGCATCTTCATGCTGGACGGCCTGCCCAACCTGCAAGACCTGCACAAGCTGCTGATCGGTGAAGACGTGCCCGAGCTGCTTTCCTGTGACCTGAAGCTGGAACAAGCCGCACACGCCACCGTCGTGGAAGCCATCGCCTATTGCGAATCGGTGCGTGACTATGTCTCGCGCGATCTGTTCCAGGACATTCTGGACGACACCGAAGAGCACATCGATTATCTGGAAACCCAGATCGATCTGATCGACAAGGTTGGCATCCAGAATTACCTGCAAAGCCAGATGTCCGTGCCCGAGTAATCGGCCGGGCCGCCAGGCAATAAAAAGGCGCCCCTTGGGGCGCCTTTGTCATACCCGCGTCAATAAAGCGCAGCGTATGGACGGTTATGTGAGACCGTTATTGCGGGCGGGCCGGGCATTCGGCCATCGTGCCCCAGGCGCGGTTCGGCGCACAGTATTTGTTGCGCGCGTTCCACGAGCATGAAGGCCGTTCGAAGAAGCCTTGCGTGGCGCATTGCGCCAGTTCGCGCTTGAGCGCGTCTTGCCAGCCCGGAGCACCCGGCGCGGGCGACGTATTGGGCGGGGGCGGAGGCGCTTGCACCATCTGCGGCGTACCGTAGCCGTTGGCCTGCATCTGGCCGCCGTTGATGGCGGTGGACGTGCCGGGCACCTGCAAGTCCATGGTGGTGACGTCCGAGGTGCCGGAAGGCAGCGGCACTTCCGAGGCGGCCGCGATTTCGCGGGCTTGCTCGGGGGTGATGCGTTCACGCGAAAGCTTCACGGCGGGATCGCTGACGGTGTCGAACAGCGACACCGTATTGACCTGCCATTGGCGGTCGGCCGGCTTGTCGGGAACCCCCAGTGTGCCGTCGATGCGCGGCTGCGGCGGCTGCGCCACATAAGGGCGTCCGTTGGCGTCCAGAACGGGCTGCTGCGAAGCTGCCGCGTCCTGACCAGGAGCCGGTGCCGCGGGCGGCGCATGCGCCACCAGCCAGTCACCCAATTGAATACCGCCCCAGGCCGACGCGCCAAGCGCGATCAGGAGCGTTGCGAATAATAAACGCCAAGACATTGCTACCCTCATCTGCCGTGCGGAACCCGAACGGGTCTACGCCTTGTCCCCGAAAACCTTGCCGCCGTGTTCGCGCATGGCATGGAATTTCACCTCGGGATACAGGTCCTCGGCCACGCGCAACTGCGCAGGGGAACTGATCAAAAACGCCGCCGCATCGACGACATCATAGGCGATATGAGCCGCATTGGCATCCATGAACTTGCGCAGCGCCTTGGGGTTTTCAGACGTAATCCAACGTGCCATTGTGTAGCGCGAAGGCAGCATTCTGGCGTCCGCGCCGTACTCGGTTTTGAGGCGGTGAGCCACCACTTCAAACTGCAGCTGACCGATGGCGCCCAGCAGCAAAGAGCCGCCCGCGGCTTCGGGGCGGAACACCTGAATCGCGCCCTCTTCGCCCAGTTGGGTCAGGCCGGTACGCAGCTGTTTGGTGCGCAGCGGGTCCTTCACTTCAACCGCCTGGAACAGCTCGGGCGCGAAGAACGGCAGGCCGGTGAATTGCAGCGTTTCGCCTTCGGTCAGCACGTCGCCCAATTGCAGCACGCCGTGGTTGGGGATACCGATCACGTCGCCGGCATACGCCTCGTCCAGAAGCTCGCGCCGTTGCGACAGGAAAGACACCACGTTGTTGGGGCGCATTTCTTTGTTGGTGCGGGCCACCTTCAAACGCATGCCCCGTTCAAAGCGGCCCGAGCTGACGCGCACGAATGCCACGCGGTCGCGGTGGGCAGGGTCCATGTTGGCCTGCACCTTGAACACGACACCGGTGAACTTGGGTTCTTCGGGCAGCACTTCGCGTTGCAGGGCGACGCGCGGGCCCGGGGGCGGCGCGTGGTCGACCAGCGCGTCCAGCACTTCCTGCACGCCAAAGTTGTTGATGGCGGACCCGAAGAACACGGGCGTCTGCTTGCCGGCCAGGAACTGGTCACGGTCGAACGCGGGCGCGGCTTCGTTGATGAGTTCGATCTCGCCGCTGGCCTGTTCGAACGCCGAGCCGAATCGGCGGGCGATTTCAGGATTGCTCAGCCCTTCGATCACGTCATCATTGTCCGAGCGGCGTTCCTGCCCGGGGCGGAACACGCGCATGCGGTCGCGGCGGATATCGAACACGCCGCCGAACGACTTGCCCATGCCCACCGGCCACGAAAACGGCACGGCGTCCATGCCCAGGTGGCCTTCGATCTCGGACAGCAATTCCAGCGGCTCGCGCACTTCGCGGTCCATCTTGTTGATGAACGTGATGATGGGCGTATTGCGCGCGCGGCAAACCTGCAGCAGGCGGATCGTCTGCGGTTCGACGCCATTGGCGGCATCGATGACCATCAGGGCGGCATCCACCGCCGTCAGCACCCGGTAGGTGTCTTCAGAGAAGTCCTGGTGGCCCGGGGTGTCAAGCAGGTTGATGACGCAGTCGCGGTATTCCATCTGCATGACCGACGAGGCCACGGAAATGCCGCGTTGCTTTTCGATTTCCATCCAGTCGGACGAGGCATGGCGAGTGGCCTTGCGCGCCTTGACGCTGCCGGCGATCTGAATCGCGCCTGCGAACAGCAACAGCTTTTCGGTCAGCGTGGTCTTGCCCGCGTCAGGGTGGGAAATGATCGCGAACGTTCGGCGCCGCGCTACTTCGTGAGGGATGTTCATGGTCGGGGGATTGTACTTAACGCCGCTTTTGGAGCCGGCGCGGTACGGCATCGTGCATGAAAAAGCCGTGGGGCACCCGCCGTCGCCAGCGAGCGCCCCAAGGCCGGAAAATTCAGGAATGGCGGCGGAACGACGCCAGGAAAACGCCCGCCACGATGAACAGCGACCCGAAGGTACGGTTCATCCAGCGGATGTGCTTGGCATCGCGCAGCAAGCGCAACACGCGGGCCGCCAGCAGCGTGTACACGCCCATGGCGACCAGATCGGTAAATGCCAACGTGCCGGCCAGCGCCATGTATTGCGGCGTCAACGCCATCGCCGGGTCCACGAATTGCGGCACAACGGCCAGCAGGAACACGGTGCCCTTCGGATTCATGGTGTTGATCAGGAAACCGCGCATGACGAGATCGCGGATCGACGCCTGCTTCGGGTCGCCCGCGTCTACCGCCACGGGCGCGGCGTCAGTACGAAACTGCCGCACGCCCAGGTAGATCAGGTAGGCCACGCCCAGGTACTTGACCACATTGAAGGCCATTTCGGACGTGGCCAGCACGGCGCCCAAGCCTACGGCCACCACGACGAACTGGAACAGGATGCCCATGATGAGGCCGGCCGTGTTCCAGTAGCCGCGTGCAAAGCCGTATTTCAATCCAGAGGACATCGCGGAAATCGCGCCCGCCCCGGGTGAGAACGAAATGGCCCAGGAGGCCAGGAAGAACGTCAACCAGGTGGATAAGGGCATGATGGCGCGGGTCCTAGGATCGCAGTATGGGGGTGCCGGGATATTACTCGCTTGGCTTTACTTGCCCAGCAACGCCGCGCGCGGACGGCCCGAACCGCCGTTGCCCGCCGGGCGCTGTGCGCCCTCGGGACGGCGCGGGGCCTGCTGCGGACGGCCATCGCC
>NZ_JBLVOL010000042.1:0-18088 GCF_053543755.1 Achromobacter semiaridum
TTTGCCGGTGAACTGATCCTGGCGCCGCCGTCCGCCGCCGGCAGCAGCTGGTTGCGGCGCTTTCGCAAGGCGCAGCATGGCTTTGCGTCCGGCTGGATGCGGCTGCGCGGCAACCGTCGGCGCCGCAACATGGACCGGGGCTTTGTCGTGTCGGACCACGCCGACTGGCCGGCCTTGCTGCGCACCATCCGCGAGACTGGCGCGCGCCGCGTCATCGCCACCCATGGCGACACGGACGCGCTGGTCCGCATCCTGAACGAAACCGGCACGGCGGCCGAAACCCTGGCCACCCAGTACGGCGAAGACGATTAACACGGCCAAGGCAACCCACAGGAGGCCCACCCCGGCATGAAGCGATTTGCAGCGCTGTATCAGGAACTGGACCGTAGCACCGCCACCTTGGACAAGCGAGCGGCGCTGGTGGCGTATTTTCGCGACGCGCCGCCGCGCGACGCCGTGTGGGCGCTGTATCTGCTGGCGGGCGGCAAGATCACCAGCGCACGCCGCAAGATCGCCGGGTCGGCCGAATTGCGCGCGTGGATTTCCGCCGCCTCGGATACCCCGGCGTGGCTGGTGGATGCCAGCTACGACCAGGTCGGTGACTTGGCGGAGACCCTGGCCCTGTTGATGCCCGACCCGGACTCCGCCCACGCCGACCCTGAACGCGGCCTGGCCGACTGGATCGAAGAAGTGCTGCTGCCCATTGCCAACCGCGACGAGTCCGAACGCCGCGACATCATCGTGGCCGCCTGGCGCGGCATGGCGCTGGCGGAAAGGCTGGTGTTCAACAAAATGCTGACGGGCGCGCTGCGGGTCGGCGTGTCGCAACGCATGGTGCAGCAGGCGCTGGCCGACATGTCGGGCGTGCCCATCGCCCGGATCGCGCAGCGCATGCTGGGCACGTGGACGCCCAGCCCGGCCTTCCTGCGCGATCTGCTCAGCGCCGAGGCGCTGCCCGGCGACCGCCAGCAGCCGTACCCGTTCTTCCTGGCCTCGCCCCTGGAAGCGGACCCGGCCATGCTCGGCCCCATCGACGACTGGCTGATCGAATGGAAGTGGGACGGCATCCGCGCCCAGCTCATCCGCCGCCATGGCGAAGTGGCGCTGTGGTCGCGCGGGGAAGAGCGGCTGGACGGACGATTCCCCGAAGTGGAGACCGCCGCCCACGCTTTGCAGGTGGACTGCGTACTGGACGGCGAACTGCTGGCCTGGCAGGAAGACGCCGGCGGCCCGATGCCGTTTTCCGCGTTGCAAACCCGCATCCAGCGGCTCAAGCCCGGCCCCAAGTGGCTGGCGCAAGCCCCCGTGCGCATGCTGGCTTATGACCTGCTTGAGCTTGACGGCGCCGACCTGCGCGACCGGCCCCAGTCCGAACGCCGCGCCATGCTGGAAACGCTGCTGCGGCAACACCCCGACCCGCGCCTGTCCTTATCGCCGGCGGTATCGCCCGACAGTTGGGAAGCCGCCGCCGCCTTGCGCCTGGAATCGCGCGAACGCGATGTCGAAGGCTTCATGCTGAAGCGCGCCTCGGCCCCGTACCAAAGCGGGCGGCGGCGCGGCGATTGGTGGAAGTGGAAGATCGACCCGCTGACCATCGACGCCGTCCTGCTCTATGCCCAATCCGGCCACGGCCGGCGCAGCACGCTATACACCGACTACACCTTCGGCCTGTGGCAGGGCGATGCCCTGGTGCCCATCGCCAAGGCCTACTCGGGCCTGGACGACAAGGAAATCCTGGAGCTGGACCGCTGGCTGCGCGCGCACACGCGTGAACGCTTCGGCCCGGTGCGCTCGGTGGACCCGGTGCAGGTGTTTGAGCTTGGGTTTGAAGGCGTCAACTTGTCCAAGCGCCATAAATCGGGCGTGGCGGTGCGCTTTCCGCGCATCCTGCGATGGCGGCGCGACAAGCCCGCCGACCAGGCCGACCAGCTGGACACGCTGAAGGCGCTGGCGCGATGACGGCACCCCCGCGCGGCTGGGAAGCGCCGCTGTCGGCCTGGTTCAACGCGCGCGGCTGGCGCCCGGCGGCTTTTCAGAAAGAGACCTGGAAGCGTTACCTGGCCGGCGAATCCGGCCTGCTGCATACCCCCACCGGCAGCGGCAAGACGCTGGCGGCGTTTGGCGGGCCGATGCTGCAAGCGCTGGCCGATCCTGCCGGCGCCACACCCACGACGGGCGCGGGGCCGCGCGTGCTGTGGGTGACGCCGCTGCGGGCGCTGGCCACCGACACGGCGCGCGCCCTGGCCGACACGGTGGCGGACCTGGCTCTGGGCTGGACGGTGGCCTTGCGCACCGGCGACGCCAGCGCCCGCGACAAACGGCTGGCGCGCCAGGGCAAGGCCGATGTGCTGGTCATCACCCCGGAATCCCTGGCGCTGCTGTTGTCGTACGCGGACGCGTCGTCGCGCTTTCGGGCGCTGCGTTGCATCGTGGTGGACGAATGGCACGAACTGCTGGGCAACAAGCGCGGCGTGTTGTTGCAGCTGTGTCTGGCACGGCTGCGGCGCCTGTCGCCCGACGTGCGCATGTGGGGCCTGTCCGCCACGCTGGGCAATCTGGATGAAGCCCGCGACGTGTTGTTGCCGCATCAGCCGAACAGTGCGGTGGTGTCCGGCGCGCGGCCGCGCAAGGTGACGCTGTCCACCTTGCTGCCCGAGCGCAGCGCCGCGCTGCCGTGGGCGGGACACCTGGGCCTGTCGCAACTGGCGCGCGTGTACAAGCGGCTGTTCGACGTGCGCGCCACCTTGCTGTTCACCAACACCCGCGCGCAGGCCGAGCTATGGCATCGCGCGCTGGAATCCATCTGGCCCGAAGACCCCGCCACGCTGGCGCTGCACCACGGCTCACTGGACCCCAAACTGCGCACCCGCGCGGAACAGGGCCTGCGCGACGGCAGCATCCGCTGCGTGGTGGCCACCTCCAGCCTGGACCTGGGCGTGGACTTTCCGGCGGTGGATCAGGTGTTGCAGGTAGGCAGCCCCAAAGGCGTGGCCCGGCTGCTGCAACGGGCCGGCCGCGCCAAGCACCGTCCCGGCGAGTCCGGCCATGTGGTGTGCGTGCCGGCGCAGGCGCTGGAACTGGTGGAATACGCCGCCGCCCGTCAGGCCATCGCGCGCGGCGATATCGAATCGCGGCCACCGCCACGTGGCAGCCTGGACGTGCTGGCGCAGCACGCCGTCACGTTGGCATTGGGCGGCGGCTTCGAGGCGGACGCGCTGTACGAGGAAGTGCGCGGCACGCACGCCTATGCCGCGCTGGACGCGCCCACCTGGCAGGCCGTGCTGGACTTCATCGTGCAGGGCGGTCGCGCCTTGTCCAACTACCCGGAATTTCGCCGCGTTGAAAAGGATGACGACGGCTGCTACCGCGTCCACGACCGCCGCATCGCGTTGCGCCATCGGCTGTCCATCGGCACCATCACGGCCGACGGCGCGGTGTCGGTGAAGTACCTGCGCGGCGGCAGCCTGGGGTCGGTGGAAGAGGGCTTTCTGGCCCGGCTGCGCCCGGGCGACCGCTTTCAATTCGCTGGCCGCACGCTGGAGCTTGCGCGGCTGGAAGGCATGACGGCCTACGTGCGGCGCGCCAAGGGCGGCGATGGGCCGGTGGCCACGTGGCAAGGTGGGCGCATGCCGCTGTCCACTCAGTTGGCGCGCGAAGTGCAACGCCTGTATGCCGATCCCGGCGATCACCCCGAGATGCGCGCCGTTGAGCCGCTGCTGCGCATCCAGCGCCAGGCCAGCGCGCTGCCGGCCCCGGGTCGCCTGCTGGCCGAACAGATCTCTACGCGGCGCGGCATGCATCTGTTCCTGTTTCCGTTCGCGGGCCGTGCCGTGCACGAAGGCATGGCCGCCATGATGGCGCTGCGCTGGGGCCGGCGCCATGCCAACACCTTTTCCTATACGGTCAATGACTACGGCCTGATGTTGACGCTGGCCGAGCCCGCAACGCTGGACGAAGCCTTGCTGCGCCAACTGCTCAGCCCCCATGACATGGCCGCCGATCTGCGCGATGGGGTGAACCTGGGCGAACTGGCGCGGCGACAGTTCCGCGAGATTGCCCGCGTGGCCGGCTTGTTGACCCCGTCGTTGCCCGGCAGGGCTGCACGTTCGCTGCGCCAGGTGCAGGCGTCCAGCGGCCTGCTGTACGACGTGCTGCGCCGCTACGATCCCGACCACCTTTTGCTGGCGCAGGCCGAACGCGAAGTGTTCGACAACCAGCTGGAAGCGCCCCGGCTGATGGCGGCGTTGGAAGATTGCCAGATGCGCGCGCTGGACCTGTGCACGCCCCGCGCGCTGACGCCGCTGTCGTTTCCGCTGTGGACCGAAAGCCTGCGCGGGCAGCTCAGCACCGAAAGCTGGCAGGCCCGGGTCAAGCGCGCCGCCGCCCAACTAGAGAAACGCTATGCCCGAATTGCAGGATGACCCGTCGGCGCACGCCTTGCCCATGACGCTGGCCGGCGAACCCGTGCTGCTGCTGGGCGAACGCGCGCTGTACTGGCCGGCCCGCGCGCGCCTGGTCATCGCCGACCTGCATCTGGGCAAGGGCCACGTGTTCCGTCAGGCCGGCATCGCCGTGCCGCGCGGCGCCACGCAGGCCGACCTGGACCGGCTGACGCGGCTGGTTCACGACACCGGCGCGCAGCAGTTGTGGATTGTGGGGGATGTGCTGCATGGGCCGATGTCGCAGGCCGAGTGGCGCGATGACTGGGCGCAGTGGCGCCGCGCCCATGCCGAACTTGACGTGGCGGTGCTGATCGGCAATCACGACCGCGCGCTGGAAGGCGCTGCATTGGGCATGCGGCAGCTGGGGGATGAGCAGGCCGACGGCCCGTTTTTGTTCCGGCACATCCCCAAGGCCGACCCGCAAGGCCGCCACGTCATCGCTGGCCACGTACATCCCAAGACCCGCTTGCCCGGCGTGCCCCGCCACTGGCCGGCGTTCTGGCTGCAAACGGGTATCACCGTTCTGCCGGCGTTCTCGGACTTTACGGGCGGCTACACCGTGACCGTGCAAGCAGGACAGGCGGGGCAGGTTGAGCAGCGGTTGGCGGCTTGCGTCGACGGCAACGTGGTGCCGATCGGCTGGCCGCCGTCAGGCGCATAGCCTCGCCTGGCCGACCCGGCACTTATTACCGCCGTTGTAAGAAGTGCCGGGCAGGTGGCTCCACCACAAACCGGCCTGGCCGCGACAGGCAAAAGGACCCGACGCACCGCGCAACGCGTCCTCCCAGCCGTGCGGCACACCACTTGCTGCGTACCCGGCAGGCGCCCGCACGGGCCACACCCCGGTTCGTGCGAGGCAGGACCCACCTTCACAGGAGACTCACAATGAACCGTGACCCCAGGTACACGCCCCGGTATGACGATGACTTCGAACGCGATCCGGGCGCCGATGCCGGGCGGGGTGATCCGTACCGGCAGGCCCACCAGCGCGGCCGCTCCCAAGGCGATCCGTATCGCGATCCCAATCGGGACCCCTATCGCCATCCCGGCTCGCAAGGTCAAGGGCGCGGCAACCGTGGCGCCGGTGATCAGGAACCCTGGCACGACCCCGCGCCCTCGTACGGCTACCAGGGCGACGGCAATCGGCCCGCACCCGGCGCGCGCGAGTCGCGCGGCGGATTGCGCAGCCGCAGCGCCGACCCCGGCCAAAGCAGCTACGGCGGCTTTCGCAATGAAGACCCGTCCTACCAGCGCGAGCAGGTGTATGGCTCGCGCAACCCGTCCTACTCCGGCCCCACGTCCTACGGCGACGAAGAAGGCGGCTACTACGGCGACCGTCCGCGCGGGGGCGACGAGACCGGCGTGTCGTTCGAAACCGCCGAACGGGGCGGCTACAACCGCGGCCCCACCGCCTGGCGTGACCGGGGCTCGTTCCGAACCGACCCCAAGGGCTACACCCGGTCCGACGAACGCGTGCGGGAAAACGTTTGCGAATACCTGGCGCATAGCGGGCTGGACGTCAGCGACGTGTCCGTCAGCGTGACCGATGGCCGCGTGACGCTGGAAGGCACCGCGCCGGATCGCCGCACCAAGCACCGCATTGAAGACTGCACCGACGCCTGCGCGGGCGTGCAAGACGTTGACAACCGCATCCGTATCGCGGGCAAGGGCGGCGCGGGGGAATCCACCGCCACTGGCGACACCGCCATCGGCGGCGGTCGGGAATAACCGCGCGCAAGCCATGAACGCCAATGCCACACCCACCGACGGCGCTGACGGGGACATCGACCCCGATCAGCGGCCCCGCAAGCTGGACGACTGCCGGCGCTGCGGTTTGTGGCGGAACGCCACGCAGGCGGTGGGGGGCGAAGGCGGACGCCGCGCAAGCATCATGCTGGTTGGCGAGCAGCCCGGCGATAAGGAAGACCTGGCCGGGCTGCCTTTCGTCGGCCCGGCCGGCGCGCTGCTGGACAAGGCCTTGGCCGAGGCCGGCGTAGAGCGCCAGGCGGTCTATGTGACCAACGCCGTGAAGCACTTCAAGTGGCAGCTGCGCGGCAAGCGCCGTATGCACAAGTCGCCCGCCCAGGTCGAGATTCGCGCCTGCTCGTACTGGCTGGATCAAGAGCTGGACGACATCCGGCCCAGCGTCATCGTGGCGCTGGGCGCCACCGCCCTGGGCGCCGTGATGCAGGACGCCAAGCGGACGCTGAAAGACGCCATGGGCCACGTGATGAAGCGCGGCGACACCCGGGTGCTGGCCACCTACCACCCGTCATTTGCGTTGCGCAGCCCCAGCCACGAAAGCCGGGACGCCGCTTACCACGCCATTGTCCAGGCGCTGGCCCGCGCCAAGCGCCTGGCCGATGAAGGCGGGTGAAGCCGCGGTCGCTCAAGCAGCGGTCACCCAAGCATCAAGCGCCAGACAACCTGCCGAGCCTTAACAATCAAGGAGGAACGATCCCATGAAATTCACCAAAGCCACCGGTGCGCACACGCAAGGCGATGCTGTCCTGTTCAACATGGAAACAGGCGGCGTCACGCGGCAATTTGAAATTTCGGGCGACGTATTGCGGCGCCGCTTCGGCGCGGCGGACGACACCGCCACTGAACTGCTGCATGCATTCGAAAACGCTGCCCAAGCGCTGCAAGACGCCGCCCAACGCGCACAGGGGGTGCCCGCCGACGGCCCCATCCAGTTGGGCGAGGGCGATTTCGCCTGACGGACTCTCGGCGACGGCGGGGCAAACATGGACACGCAGGCGTCACCCAACCCGCCGTCGATCTGGGTGATCGGCGATGTGCACGGCTGCGTGGATTCCTTGGACGCCTTGCTGGCACGCCCCGAAATCGCCGACGATCCGCAATGCCGGTTGTGGTTCGTGGGCGACCTGATCAACCGGGGCCCGGATTCCGCCGCCACGCTGCGACGCGTCATGGCGCTGGGTGCACGGGCGACGGTGGTACTGGGCAATCATGATCTGCGCGCGCTGGGAATCGCGGCCGGCTGCATCCGGCCCGGGCGGCGCGACACGCTGGACGAACTGCTTGCGGCGCCCGACGCGGGCGAGTTACTGCACTGGCTGCGGCACCGTCCGCTGATGCACGTGGAAGCCGGCCACGTGCTGGTGCATGCCGGCATCTACCCCAGCTGGGACATGCGCACCGCGCAGGCGCTGGCCGACGAGGCACAGGTGCCGCTGCGCGGTGATCGCTGGCGCGATGCGATGCACGCCTTGCACGGCGGCTCGCCGCGCGCCTGGACGCAAAAATTGCACGGCGACGCCCGGCTTCGATTCATCGTGGGGGCGTTCACGCGCATGCGGCTGTGCACGCGCGATGGCGCCATGGCGCTGGGCGCCAAGGCCACCCCCGGCCATTGGCCGTCGGGCACCTTGCCGTGGTTCGACGTGCCGGAGCGGGCCTGCGCCGACACGCCCATCCTGTTTGGCCACTGGGCCACGCTGGGCTTGTTGGTACGGCGTGACGTTACCTGCCTGGACACCGGCTGCGTGACGGGCGGCGTGCTGACGGCGTTGCGCGTAGGCGACCGAAAGCTGTTGCAGGTGGGGGCCGAGGCCTTGCTGGCGTGACGACGGCAATCTGCTATTCAAAATTTGACAGCGTCTGCAAAAACGCCGCGATGTCGCGCGCATCCTGCTCGCGCAACCCCAGCGCGGGCATGGCCGTGCCCGGCTTGATGCCTTGCGGATCCATCAACCAACGCTGCATGTAGTCGGGCGAATTCGGCACGACGCCGGCAATGCGCGACCGGTCCGCCATGCCGTCCAGCGACGGGCCCACATAGTGGCGCGCGCCCGGCACGCCCGGAATGGCGTGGCAGGTCACGCACAGATACTGCTGCAACGCGGCGCGCCCGGCCTTGGCGTCGCCTACGCGCATGTCGCCCGGCGGCGTTGCGGTAGCGGACGAAGAGGGCGAAGTCGATGCGGATGCCAAGCTCGAAGCAGGCCCGCCTGACGGTGCGCCATCGCGATACTGCTGTGGCGACAGCGTCGGCAGCACCCGCATGTAGCCCACCACGTCCCAGATTTGCTCGTCCGTCATGCGGTACTGCCAGGCGGGCATGCCGGTCATCTTGATGCCGTGCCGGATGATCCAGAACACCTCGGCCGCCGGTCGCTCCCGTGCGCTGGTCACCAGCGGCGGGGGCGCGGGATTCAGCCCCAGCGCGTAGGGCTCGGGCGCCTGGCCCGGGCCGCCATGGCATTGCGCGCATTGCGCCCGGTACAGCGCATCGCCGCGCCGTATGCGATCCGGGCTGTCCAGGTCGGGCACGTCGATATCCGCCGACCGCAGCTTCACCGACCGCGTGGACGCCACGTCCAGCAAAGCGTACACAGGCACGGTGTGCGGACCGGTGGCGCTGACGTCATACCAGCCGAAGTAAACGGTGGCGCTGCCCAGCGCCGCGCCCGCAAGCACCAACGCGGCGACACACCAGGCGGCGATACGGGGCCATCGTCTCATCGCGCCTCCTGGCCTTTGGGCAGGCTTAGCAGGAACGCGGCAATGTCCTCGGCTTCGGCCCGGCTCAAGCCGACATTGGGCATGGCGGTGCGGGGATTGATGGCGGGCGGGTCCATCAGCCAGCGGACGAGGTTGGCGGGCGTATTCGGCAGGAGCCCGGTCAGATAGGCTTGACGGCCCACATTTCCCAAGGGCGGCCCTACGGCGGACGCCGGACCACGCACGGTAGGCACGGCGTGGCAGGCCAGGCAACCGTGGTTTGCCACCAACTGGCGTCCGCGCGCGGCGTCGGCGCTACGGGGCAAGGCATCAGCGGACACGTTCTGCGCCAAGGGCGGACGCTCGTCCCCACACGCCGCCAGCAACGACAGCGCGGCGGCGCCAAGCAGGATGAGGGGAGGGCGGGCGGTAGGGCGCAAGAGGGGGTGACGTCCTTCGGCTGAGATACCCGCCGGGCACCAGCAAGTCCTGTTCCTCGGACGAATTCCGCTGCATATTTCAGCGCGCGTTCCCACCCGTGTTCCCACCCGTGTGGCCGCATCCAAGCCGCTGGGCACGGTACATGCTGACGCGCGGCATGGCCGCCATCCTTTCCTACGTGCTTGCCACCGCGCCGGCGGGTGCCGCTCTACCGCGCTTGCCCAGCGCGCCGACGGGCGGGGCGGCCGGCGATGGCGCCGGGGTCATTGCCGACATCAGTCAAATCCTGTTCATCGGCGCCACGGCAATTTTCGTGGTGGTGATGGCGTTGGTGGCCGTGGCGCTGTTCGGCCCCGCCAGCGCGCGCCGACGCCTGGCCAGCCCCGCGCTGATCGTTGGCGCGGGCATCGCTTTCCCGGTCGTGGCGCTGACCGCCTTGCTGGTCTACGTGCTTAGCGCGGGGTCTTCCATGGCGGGCGACGGGGCCGCGCCCACGGTCCGCATCGCCGTCAAGGGCGAACTCTGGTGGTGGCGGGTGCGCTACCTGGACGCGTCCGGCGCCGCCTTGTTCGACACCGCCAACGACATCCGCATACCTGTCGGGGCGTGGGTTGAATTCGAGTTGACCTCCGACAACGTCATTCACAGCTTCTGGGTACCCGAACTGGGGGGCAAGCTGGACATGATTCCCGGGCGCGTCAACCGCATGCGGGTGCGCGCACAAACGGCGGGCACGTTCACCGGGCAATGCGCCGAATACTGCGGCGCGCAACACGCCAACATGAAGTTCCACGTCGTCGCGTTGGAACCCGACGCGTACCGCGCATGGCAAGAGGCCCAGGTGCGGCCGGCTGAGGCGCGGCCGGCCCAGGTGCGGCCGGCTGAGGCGCGGCCCACTGAGACGCTGCCCACTGAGGCCCGGCCGGCCCCGCCGTCCGAGCCCACGCTGCGCCGGGGCGAGCAGGTCTTCCTGCAAGCGTGCGCGCAGTGCCACACCGTGCGCGGCACCGACGCCCGGGGCACGCTGGGCCCGGACTTGACCCACGTGGGCAGTCGCCTGTCGCTCGCGGCAGGCGTATTGCCCAACAACGTGGGTGCACTGGCCGGCTGGATCGCCGGCAGCCAACACATCAAGCCCGGCAACCCCATGCCGTCCTTCAACCAACTGCCCGGTGAAGATCTGCGCGCCGTGGCCCGCTACCTGGAACGCCTGAAGTGAGCGATACCGCCCAGCCCCCCGCGACCGCCACGCCGCAAGCTCCGTCCGTCGGCGCCTTGTTGACGCCCAAGCTTCCCAATTCTTCACCGCGCCCACCGGAAGAAGAGGGCGCGCTGTTGCGGGCGTGGTGGCGGCCCAGTGGCTGGCGGCTTGTTACGGTGGTGGACAACGCATCGGTCGGGCTGCTTTATATCGGCACGGCCTTTCTGTTCTTCCTGTTGGCCGGCGTGCTGGCGCTGTTGATGCGCACGCAATTGGCCGCGCCCGACAGCCACCTGATCGGGCACGCGCTCTACAACCAGCTGTTCACCATGCACGGCACGGTGATGATGTTCCTGTTTGCCGTGCCCGCCGTGGAAGCCATCGCGGTATTGCTGTTGCCGAACATGCTGGGCGCGCGCGACCTGCCGTTTCCCCGGCTGTCGGCCTATGCGTATTGGGCTTACGCGGTGGGCGGGCTGGTGTTCTTTTGCAGCATCTTTTTCGGCCTGGCGCCGGACGGTGGTTGGTTCATGTACCCGCCGCTGACCGGCTCGCAATATTCACCCGCCATGAACGCGGACCTGTGGTTGCTGGGCATCGGCTTCATCGAAATCTCGGCCATCGCGGGGGCCATCGAGCTGGCCGTGGGCATCCTGCGCACGCGCGCCCCTGGCATGGGCCTGGACAAGATGCCGATCTTTGCGTGGGTGATGCTGGTGTTCTGCGGCATGGTCATCATCGCGTTTCCGGCCGTCATCGTCGCCACGGCGCTGCTGGAACTGGAGCGCGCCTTCGACATGCCGTTCTTCATCACGCAACGCGGCGGCGACCCCTTGTTGTGGCAGCACCTGTTCTGGTTCTTTGGGCACCCCGAGGTCTACATCATCTTCCTGCCCGCCGCCGGCATGGTCTCGATGATCGTGCCCGCCATGACGGGCGTGCCGCTGGTGGGCTACCGCTGGGTGGTCATGGCCGTGGTGGGCACCGGCTTTCTCAGCTTTGGCCTGTGGGTGCACCACATGTTCGCCACCGGCATCCCGGCGCTATCGCTCAGTTTTGCGTCGGCGGCAAGCATGGCCGTGTCGGTGCCCACCGCCATACAGGTATTCGCGTGGATCGCAACGATCGCGGCGGCGCTGCGCTTGCGACCCTTGAAGACGCCGATGCTGTTCATCCTGGGTTTCTTCTTCATCTTCGTGCTGGGCGGCCTGACCGGCGTGATGGTGGCCGTGATTCCGTTCGACCTGCAAGCGCACGACTCGTATTTCGTCGTGGCGCATCTGCACTATGTGTTGTTCGGCGGGATGGTGTTCCCGCTGTTCGCGGCGTTCTATTACTGGACGCCGGTGGTCAGCAGGCGCGCCTTATCCGAACGCCTGGGGCGCTGGGCGTTCTGGCTGATGTTCGTGGGCTTTAACGTCACGTTCTTTCCCATGCATTTCACCGGCCTGGCCGGCATGCCGCGGCGCGTCTACACCTACGCCGAAAGCCAAGGCTGGGGCTTGCTGAACATGGTGTCTACCGTGGGCGCCTACCTGATTGCGGCGGGCGTGCTGGTGTTCCTATGGGACCTGGCGCGCAACTTCCGCCCGACCCTGGGCCGCAACGCCGGCAACGTCTGGAACGCGGGCACCCTGGAATGGCTGCCCAGCGATATCTACGGCGTGCGCAGCATTCCAAGCGTGACCTCGCGCGAGCCCCTGTGGGACCAGCCCGGCCTTGCGCGCGATGTGGCCGCCGGCCGATATTTCCTGCCCTCGGCGCCATCGGGAACGCGCTCAACGCTGGTGACCAGCGCCGTGGACGCGCAGCCCGATTACGTGTTGCCGCTGCCCGGGCCGGGCTGGCTGCCGCTGTTGGCGGCTTTGGGCACGGCGGGCTTTTTCTTGTTGCTTACGTTCAAGATGCATGCGTTGGCGGCGGCCTGCGCCGTGCTGGCGGTGGCCTCGTTGTGGCGTTGGCTGTGGGACGCCGACACCGGGCCGGACTACGCGCCGGTGCACATCGGGGCGGGCGAGCGGGTGCCGATGATGTGTTCCGGCGCGGCGTCGCATTACGGCTGGGCCATGACGCTGTTGGTGGTCGTCTGCGCCAGCATCTTCGGCTCGTTATGCTTTGCGTATCTGTTCCTGTGGACCACCTCGCCGGGCGCCTGGCCACGCGGCGCCGACTTGGCTGGCCCGGTTCGCCCTTTGCTTTCCGCGTGGCTGCTGATGGACGCCGCCGTGTTGATGGCGTGCTGCGGGCGCTGGCTGCGCCTGAACCGGCACGATCTGCTCAGAACGGGCATGGCCGCCGGCGCCGTGTTGCTGGCGCTGGCATCCGCGCTGGACCTGCACGGCCACTGGACGCACGGGCTGCGACCGCAAGCGTCGGCTTACGCGGCGGCCGTGTACGCGGTTGCCGGCTTGCAGGCAGTGTTCGCCTTGCTGGCGGTCACGATGGCAGCGTTTACCGTCGCGCGTTCCATGGCCGGCAGGCTGTCGTACACGCGCCGCGCCTGCCATCACTGCACGATGGTGATGTGGTACTACACCGTGGCGCAGGGCTTGGTGGGCCTAGCGCTTGTGCATGCCTTTCCGCGCATGGCGGGGTAGCGCGATGAAGACGCCCGTGCTCACCGCCTTCGGACGCAACCCGCTGCTGTTGATCGCCGGCCCGATGATCTGGATGGTGCACTTTCTGGGCATCTACATCGTCAATGCCATTGCGTGCGCGCGGCCGGATTCCGCGCTGGCGATGCATGCCGGCGGAATGCCGGTGTCGTCGTGGGTGATTCTTGCGGGCAGCGCCGCGGCCTTGCTGGCCATGGGGCTAACGATCCGTATCGCGATCCGCTCGGCCCGACATGAAGAAGCCCCGGACGCCGCGCGCTTTCGCGTTTGGCTGACCGGGGCGTTGTGCGTATTGTCGGCATTGGCCGTGATCTGGCAGACCGTGCCGATTTTCCTGGTGGCTGCGTGCGGCTAGGGGGCCGGCTGCCCGTGCCCCCCGCCTGGCATCAGGGCTACTTCTTGACGGTCTGTACGCTTTGTTCCAGCGTCTTCGCCATTTGCAGATGCTGCTGCAAGGCGGGCAAGGTTTCCGTGGCGAACTGTTTGATTTCCGGATCCTTGGCATTCTTCGACGCGTCTTCAAACAGCTTGACCGCATCTTCGTGCGCGGACACGCCCACGCCTTCGGCATAGGCCTTGTCAAACCCGTCGTCGCGCATGCCCAGCGTCTTCAGCTTGGCTTGCTGCATCAACGACGGCTCGGTGGGCGCGTCGTAGCCCTTGCTTTTTGCCAGGCTGGTCAGTTGCTGCCCCACCTTGCCGTGGTCATCAATCATCTTCTGCGCAAAGCTCTTGATTTCAGCGTTTTGCGACTTCTGCAAGGCCAGCTTGCTGCCTTCCACTTCCATATGACCCGACTGTGCGGCATTTTCGAGAAAATCGCGGTCTTTGCTGTCCAGCTTGGAATCGGCGGCCATCGGCGCGGCGGGCGCGGTGGGCGAAGTCTGCTGCGCAACAGCAGCGGTGCCGACACCAAGCGCGGCAACCGAAAGCAGGGCGGCGGTAAGGGTGCGAGTTTTCATGTACGTCTCCCAAGGGGTGGCGCGGCGCGCCGTTGATAAGAACTACCCTTGCGCTTTACAGCAAACCGCGTTCCTGCCTGTGTTTGCCGTCAGCGGGGCGTTCGCCAAGCCGCCGTTCACGACTTGTTCGTCGATTCTTCCAGCGTGGAGGTTTCCTCGACGGGCTTTTCCACCTGGTCGATCACGCTGAATTCACCGGTGGATTCCAGGTATGCGCGCTTGACGCGACTGACGTCGCCCACGCCTTTCAGCCGCAGTTGCTCCATGAGTTCGCCCCGGCTGATGTGTTCGCGCTTCAAGCCCGCGACCTGGATCCGGCCATCGCGCACCAGGCAGATCCGCTGCGGCTCCAGCACGCGCCGCAACACGGGGATGTGATAACACAGGCGGTCCAGCAGGTAGCTCCAGCCGACAATCGTCGTGACAACGATGATGCCGTCGCCCATGGAATAAGAATCGCCCGACATCGCGTTGCCCGCCGCGTCGGCCACCAGCACCAACACCAGCATGTCTGCCACGCCCAATGACCCCATGTCGCGGCGGCCCGAAATACGAAGCAGGGCGTACAACACCCAATACATGGTCGTACCGCGGACGAACATTTCCACGAACCCGGCTTGAAGCGCAAAAATTTCAGCGATATCCGACATGGTGAGCCACACGTAAGCCGCACGGGGGCGACGGTGCGTGGCAAGCAGCAAATGCCGTGCCCGCGGTGACTGCGGTGGCTACGCGCTGCCGTCGGCCAGCAGCGGCTGCGCCGGCAATGCACCGCGTAAGGATTCCAGCAACACGCGCTTGTTCTCTCGGCTGCGGTATGCGTGTTCGCGCATCAGGTTTTCAGCGCGCACCGCTTCGCGCCGCGAAATGGCGCGCAACAGATCTTCGTGGTCGGCTTGCGCGCGCAGCACGAATGGCGTTTCCAACAGCGACGGGGTCGACGGCAGCGTCAGCGCGGCGGGGCCTGCCAACGGCGTCTTGTTGTTGTGTTCCAGGGCCGATAACAGCGCCCGGTTGCCGGCGGCCGCGCACAGGATTTCGTGAAACCGGCGGTTGATTTGCCCCCAGGCACGGGCGTCCACCGTGGTGTTGGGGTCGCGGCGCGCCGGAGCCAGCAGTGCGCGGCCTTCATCCACCGCCTGCGTCAGTTGGTCCAGCACCTCTTGCGAAGCCCCGCGCTCGGCTAACAGCCGCGCCGCCATGCCTTCTGTCGCCCGGCGTTGGTCGCCCGCGGCAGCAACAGCACGGCGGCCACGCTGCCGGCCGCCATCAGCGCAGCGGCAAGCCACCCCCCCGGTTGCGTCCAGTAGGCGTAGTCCAGCAGAACCACGGCATGCACGACCAGCACCAGGAATAGGGCGGCGATGATCCGGTGCGAGCAGCGAGAACAATAGGGCGCCGATACCCAACCATTTGTGCAGCCGGTACATCTTGTCCAGGCCGCCCAGCGGTTGCTCGGGCCAGCGCGGGCGCGCCGCCAGCACCAGCGCCAAGCTCATACAGGCCAGGGCGAGCAGGCCGGACAGCTGAATCAGCGCGGCGCGCACTATGTAAGGGCTTGAGGCGCCCCACAACCGGGAATCGGCCAGCGCCCACAACATCGCCACCAGCAGCAGGAAAAAAAACCAATGTCAGCCTAATCGCGCGCATCTTGCTCCTCCGAGTTCAACGCGCGCCAGGGTCCTGGCAAGCGCTGTCGACGTGGTTGATGGGACGGGCCATCAAGATGCCTATGCGGTGACGGGATACCGCGACCCTCTCTGTCACCGAATTGTTCGATGAATATCGTCCTGCATCCGGCGAACGTCTTGGACAAAGATCAAGCCCTTCGCCCCAGATGGGGAAGGGCAGGAGGCAAGTACGGGTGGCGGCGACGGCCTGGCGCTGATCGGGCTCTAGCCCTGGCCCACGCGCCGTCCGCTGTCGTCGATCACGACTTCGCCATCTTCTTTAGTGAACGCGCCGCGCTGCGGCTCTTCAAGAATGTCCAGCACCAATTCCGACGGGCGGCACAGGCGCACACCTGCGGCTGTGACCACAAAGGGCCGGTTGATAAGGATGGGGTTCTCAAGCATGGCATCGATCAGCGCGTCATCGGACAGCGATTCGTCATTCAGGCCCAGCGCTTGATACGCCGATTCTTTCTGGCGGATGGCGTCGCGCACGGACAGGCCGGCGCGCGAGATCAGATCGACCAGCGTTGCGCGGTCAGGCGGCGTCTTCAAATATTCGATCACTTGCGGCTCGATGCCGGCGTTGCGAATCAGCGCCAAGGTATTACGCGACGTGCCGCACTTGGGGTTGTGATAGATGATGACGGGGCTCATGGTGTCCTGGGTTTGTTGAAGTGTTGGAATCGTGAAGGTGGCGGTGGGAGTTTACGAGGGCAATGCCCAACCACGTCAAATCCGTACTTTACATAATACACATTATGCGTAATACGCCTAAGTGAAAGAAGAGGCGTCGGACGGCGTCCCAGCCTCTCTTTGTAAACACCCGTTTTCCGCTTACTCGATCCGCCCGATCGTCGCCCCGGCTGCCACCGATTTGCCCGGCGCTGCTTCCTGTTTGAGCACGCCGTCTCGATGTGCCAGCACCTGCATTTCCATCTTCATGGCTTCCATCGTGGCGATCAGTTCGCCTTGTTTGACGGTGGCGCCGTCTTCCACCTTCCAGGCCTGGATGGTGCCCGCGATCGGTGCCGGCACGCTGTCGGCGCTGGCGAGGTTCCCGGCAGGCTGCCCTGCGTCCGTCGTTGCCGCCGCGCCGGCGGATTGCAAGCCGCGCAGCAGTTCGGCCGGCAGGCCCAGAGATACGCGGCGGCCGTCGATTTCGACTGCGGTCCGGTGCAGTGTCACCGTGCCCAATGGCGTGGGCCGCACTGCCGCTTCCAGATCATGGGCAAAGTCGGTTTCGATCCAGCGCGTGTGGACCTTGAAGCCGGTGTCGTCGCCCAGGAAGTCGTCATGCGCCAGGACCGCGCGATGGAACGGCAGCACGGTGGCCACGCCTTCTATGCGGAATTCGGCCAGCGCGCGGCGGGCGCGCGCAATGGCCTGTTCGCGGGTCGCGCCCGTGACGATCAGCTTGGCCAACAGCGAATCGAAGGTGCCGGGTATGGTCGAACCCGACTCCACGCCGCTGTCCACGCGCACGCCCGGTCCGGACGGTGGCGCGAACTGGTCGATGCGGCCCGGCGACGGCAGGAAGCCCCGGCCGACGTCTTCGGCGTTGATACGGAATTCGATGGCGTGGCAGCGCGGCGCGGGCGCCGTGGTGAACGACAGCGGCAAACCGTCTGCGATGCGCAATTGTTCAACAACCAGGTCCAGCCCGCAGGTTTCCTCGGTGACCGGGTGTTCGACTTGCAGGCGCGTGTTGACCTCCAGGAACGAAATCGCGCCCGATGCACTCAGCAGGAATTCAACGGTGCCGGCGCCGACATAACCGGCATGGGCGCAGATATCGCGGGCAGACGCGTGGATGCGTTGGCGCTGGTCGTCCGTCAGGAACGGCGCGGGCGCTTCTTCCACCAGCTTCTGATTGCGCCGTTGCAGCGAGCAATCGCGCGTGCCCAGCACGACGACGTTGCCGTGCTTGTCGGCCACCACCTGCGCTTCGACGTGGCGCGGCCGGGCCAGGAACTGTTCCACATAGCATTCGCCGCGACCGAACGCGGTGACCGCTTCGCGCACGGCCGACTCGTACAGGTCGGCCACGTCTTCCATGCGCCACACCACTTTCAGGCCCCGGCCTCCCCCGCCAAACGCCGCTTTGACGGCAATCGGCAGGCCATGTTCGTTGGCGAAGGCCAGCACGTCTTCGGCGCCGTTGACCGGGTCTGCCGTGCCGGCCACCAGTGGGGCTCCGACGGCCAACGCGATCTTGCGCGCCTGGACCTTGTCGCCCAGGCGCTCGATGGTTTCCGGCGACGGGCCGATCCAGGTCAAGCCGGCGCCG
>NZ_JBLVOL010000042.1:18108-27333 GCF_053543755.1 Achromobacter semiaridum
CACGGCGGCGGCGCCACTGCGGCGCGCCACGTCCAGCAGCTTGTCGATATTCAGATAGGAATCGGCGGGACGGTCGCCGTCCAGCCCGTACGCCTCGTCGGCCATGCGCGCGTGCAGCGCGTCGAAATCGGCGTCGGCGTAGACCGCAACGGATTTGACGCCGTAGTCTGCGCAGGCGCGGATGATGCGGACGGCGATCTCGCCACGGTTGGCAATCAGAACTTTCTTCATGGCAGGCAGATTCAGTTAGGTCGGGTTGACGGGCACGGCCGGAACATCAACCGGAACGAAGTCGGAAATGGGATTGAAGCGCACGCGAGCGCCGATCGGAATTTGGGCGGCGCGGTCCAGATGCCACGGCGCGACCGAACCAATGACGGGGTAGCCACCGGTCAAGGGATGGTCGGCCAGGAACAGAACGGGCTGGCCGCTGGCGGGCACCTGGATGGAGCCTTTGCGGGTGCCTTCGCTGGGCAGTTCGGCGTGGTTGGCGCGTTGCAGCGGCGCGTCGCCGTTCAGGCGGATGCCGACGCGGTTGGACTGCGGCGTCACCGTCCAGGCCTGGCGCGACAAGAGCGCAACCGCCTCGGCGTCGCACCAATCCGTGCGCGGGCCCAACACCACGTCCAGCACCACCTCGGTGTTGGTGGTTGGTAGATGCGCCGGCGCAACTTCGGGTGCCCCCACGATGGCGCCCTGCCCGGCTGGCCGGATGCCGATGCGGTCGCCCGACGCCAAGGGCTCGGGGCCGACGCGGGCCAAGGTGTCGGTGGAGCAACTGCCCAGCACCGGCCGCACGTCGAAGCCGCCGCGCGCGGCCAGGTAATAGCGGATACCGGCGGACGGTTGGCCCAAGGTCAGCGTGTCGCCATCGTCAAGCGCGATGGCTTGATACGTGTCGGCCGTCCACGTGCTGCCCGCCGCGCTGCGCAGCGTGACGTCGCCACGCGCGCCGGTCACGGCCACCACGCTGGGGCCGTGCGCCCGCACCTGGAATCCGCCGTAGACGATTTCAATGGCGGCTTCGGCGGGCGCGTTGCCCACGAGCCGGTTGGCGGCGCGCAGCGCGCCACGGTCCATGGCGCCGGAAGCGGCCACGCCCTGACGCGCCTGCCCTGCCCGGCCCAAGTCTTCAAACACCGCCTGCAACCCGGGCGACACGACTTCCAGCGCGGGTGTGGGGTGGGAATTGACGGCGGATGCGTTGCCGCGAGCGCAAGCAAAGGCCAACACATCGGCCGAGGTTCTGGCCGCAGTCCCGACCGAAGCCTCGGCCGATGTTCCGGCCGAGGCTTCGGAAGAAGCACCCTGCGTCGCGGCTTCGCCCGCCGCAGCCCCGGCATCAATGAACCGCACCCGATACCCCGGTTGCAGCAACGCCGGCGTCTCGCGCGCCAGGTCCCACATGGGTACCGGCGTCACGCCCAGGATCTGCCAGCCGCCGGGGCTGGCTTGCGGATAGACGCCGCTGAATGTGCCGGCCAACGCCACGGCGCCCGCCGGAATGCGGGTGCGCGGGGTCTTGCGGCGCGGTACGTCCAGCGTGGGGTCGCCGCCGCTAAGATACGCGAAGCCGGGTGCGAAGCCGGTGAAGGCCACGCTGTACGTGCCGCCGGTGTGGCGGCGGATGACTTCGTCCGGCGTGATGCCCAGCAACTGGGCGACTTCGTCCAGGTCTTCGCCGTTGTAATGAACGGGGATCTCGATCAGCTTGCCATCGCGCGCCACGTGAGCCGTGGTGTCGCGGGCACCGATGTCGGCAATCAACGCATCGCGCGACACCAGGCCGGGTTCGAAGATGACCAGCACCGTGCGCGCGGCGGGAACCATTTCGGTGACGCCGGCGATGGGCCGGTTTTGCAGCGCGGCGAACAGCGCCAGCGTCTGTTCAAGATCGTCCAGCTCGACCAGTAGCGCGTCGATGTTTACAGGCAGGAAACGCACGCGGCCTCCTAGGCGGATTGTGCCGGGGCAGCGTCAATGAAAGAGCGGATGGCAACGCCCGATTGCTCAAGCTGGCGCCGCAGTTCGCGCGCCATGTCCACCGCGCCCGGGCTGTCGCCATGCACGCAGATGGAATCGGCTTGCACGCGCGTCAGGCTGCCGTCAATGGCTTCGATGACGCCCTCTTGAACCAGCCGCAGCATGCGCGCGGCCACGGCTTGCGGGTCGTGCAGCACGGCGCCCTTTTCGCGGCGCGATACCAGCTCGCCCTTGGGCGTGTAGGCGCGGTCGGCAAAGGCTTCGGCCACCACGCGCAGCCCGCGTTCACGGGCGCGCGTCAGCAGCGGCGAGCCGGCCAGGCCCACCAGCACCAGCGTCGGGTCGATTTCAAGAATGGCGGCGATCACGTCGTCACCCTGGCGGGCGTCGTGCGCGATGGTGTTGTAAAGCGCACCGTGCGGCTTGACGTAGCGTACGTCGGTGCCGGCGGCGGCGGCCAGCCCCTTCAAGGCACCGATCTGGTAGATGACATCAGCGATCAAGTCGGCGCTGGCCACATCCATATTGCGGCGGCCAAAGCCGGACAGATCGGGATAGGACACGTGCGCGCCAACCGTCACGCCGTTCTCGCGCGCGGACTTCAAAGTGGCCAGAATGCCCGCGGGGTCGCCCGCATGGAAGCCGCACGCCACGTTTGCGCTGGACACCACCGCCAACATCGCGGCGTCGTCGCCCATGCGCCATGCGCCCAGGCTTTCGCCCAGGTCGCTGTTCAAATCGATCCCAGCCATGTCTTATCCTTAGTCCACGGACGCGGGGCAGGTGGTTTACGCAGCGTGCCACGCTTATAGTGTGGAACGATAGTTACACAATTGTTCTACAAATTGGTTAGTATGGTAGATCAAACTTGCCCAAGCGCCTATCGGTAATTGCCCCAACCGCCTATGACCACATCCGACGCGCACCAGACCCTGACCGACAAAGTCACCGAGCAGATACGCCGCCGCTTGATCAATGGTGAATTCATGCCCGGCCAGCGGCTATCGGAAGCAACCCTGACGCAATCGCTGGACGTGTCGCGCAACACCTTGCGCGAAGCCTTTCGCAACCTGACCAAGGAAGGCTTGCTGACTTATGCGCCCAACCGTGGCGTGGCAGTGGCGGTGCCCAGCATGGCGTCCATTATCGACATCTACCGCGTGCGGCGCATGATCGAATGCCAGGCGCTGGCCCAGGCCTATCCGCACCACCCGGCCCGCCAGCGCATGCGGCAGGCCGTGGACGACGCGCTGGCGTGTCGCGAGCGGCAGGACTGGGCGGGCGTGGGTACGGCAAACATGGCTTTTCACATGGCTATTGTTGAACTGGCGGACAGCGAACGGCTCAATGCAATGTTCGCCTTGCTGTTGGCCGAATTGCGGCTGGTATTCGGCCTGCTGCAAGACCCCGAATTCCTGCACGCGCCGTACGCGGACATGAACCAGCAGATCTTGCAGCGCGTGGAAGCCGGGGATTTCGGCAAGGCGGCCGATGCGCTGAAGGACTACCTGGCGCAGTCCGAGCGCATCGTCCTGGCCAGTTATGCGCGCCGCGTGGCCAACTGAAAGCGCCACGATCGCAGCGCGTCGATCACCAGGAATACCAGCAGGCTGACGCCCATTACCGGCAGGCACCACCCCAGCACTGCGGCCACGGCCAGCGCGCCCAGCCGCGCCGGCCAGCCCAACGCGGCCCAGGCCTGCGTCAGCGTCTGCCCATGCGCGCCGGCTGCCGGCCGCCGCAGCCACCACATGCGATAACCCAGCACGATCATGGTTGATAGCGCCAAGCCGATGGCGCCCATCAACAGCTGGTTGGGCCAGCCGAACAGAATGCCCATGTGCATGTCCACGCCCCAGCGGATCAGCTTGGCGATCAGCGGAAAGGTGTCGAAATCGGCACGGCTGGTGATGGCGTAGGTGGCGGGGTCGATGGCGATGGTATCCACCTGCGTGGGCCAGGACCGGTCCACTTCACGCACCATCCACGCCTGGCCGGCGCCGCGCGGCGGGCGGATTTCAAGCTGGGTACTGTCGATGCCGCCTTGGCGGGCCGTTTGCAGAATGCGGTCAAACTGCATCGCGACATCCGATGACGCGTTCATGGAGGCATTGGCGGGCGCATTCGTTGGCGCATTCGCTGACCCATTCATCGGCGCATTCATCGGCGCATTCATCGGCGCATTCATCGCTGCGGACGCACCGTTGTGCGACATCGCCCCTGCCATCTGCATGCCGCCGTGATGATGCGCATGTTCATCCCCGCCGGCAGCCTGCCCCGATGGCCCCCCTGCCCCAGCCCCCGTCCCGGCTGCCTGCCCTGCCCCCGGCAGCTTCAGCGAAATCGCCGGCGTGATCCATCCCAGTTGCGCGCGCAGCTGATCGACGCGTCCGCCCGCCCAGTTCGACCACGTCAAGCCCGTGGCGGACAAAAATATCAGCCCCAGCGCCAGCCACAAGCCCAGCAAGGTGTGCCAGCGCCGCGTCCGCAGACGCGGGCTGCGCGCACGGGTCGCGGTCGCGCGGCGGCGCCCCGTCCACCACAGCGCCAGCCCGCCCAGCGTGGCCAGCCACATCCAGGACGCGGCCAGTTCGCTGTAGTTGCGCCCCAGGTCGCCCAGCATCAGGTTGCGATGCAGATAATCCAGCGTGGTGCGAAACGGCAACGAGCCGCTGGTGCCGTAGACCATCATGTCGCCCTTGATGGCCAGCGTGACGGGGTCGACGAACAGCGCGCGGCTTTCCGAATCCCCCATGCCGGCTTGCGTGAACATGACGCGGGTGGTTTCCCCGGGCGTGGGCGCGGGGCGCACGGCGAACAAGCGGGGGCCGCCCGCGCCGATGCGTGCCTGCGCCGCTTCAACCTGTTTGGCCAGGGGCTGCGCCGGGCCGGTGGAGGGGGTGCGCAACTGGTCCGCGTACAGCAGGTTCTCGATCTGCGGGGTCAGGACGAACAGCGTGCCGGTAACGGCCGCCACCAGGATGAAGGGGCCGACGAACAACCCGATATAGAAATGCAGGCGCGTGATCAGCGCCAGGAAAGCGCTGGGGGCCGCGGTTCGCGAGCGCGCGGGCGCGGCGGCGGTATCCAGGGTTTGTGTGGACATGGGATTCTCGAATGGGAACGGGGGCCGCCACAGGCGGGCGGCCGAGACAAGCCGCAATATCATGTCGCGAAATCGGGTCGAAAAATCGGGTCGAAAAATCGGGTCGAAAAATCAGGCCGCAAAAACCGGGCCGAAAAAAACCGACCCAATCCGCACCCAATCCGCACCGAATCCGCACCAAATCCAGGACCACATCCGCGACCAAAATAGCGGCCACAGGCATGCGCACAACGCGCATGCGTGCAGGGTCATCCGTCTATCGAGGGTGGCGCCCGTGGGCCCAGCGGGGGGCCGGTGGCCGGCATGGGCGGGCGCGGGCCGTCCACGTTCAGCGGCGGCTGTGCCAGCCAGTGCAGCAGCACCGGCGTCAACGCCGCCAAGGGCGGCAGGTTCAGGATTTGATGCGCGCTAAGGCCAAACGGACATTCCTGGCCGGCGCCACGATCATCGCCCTGCCCGCTACCGTGGTGGTCATGATGGCCGTGCATCTCGTGATGGCCATCGGCGGACGCCTGCCGTAACGACATCGCCTGCAACGCGGCCAGCGCGTTGCCGCCCGCCGTGCAAAAGCCCAAGGTCAGACGGCCTTGGCGCAGCGCCTGGGCGTCGGGCATGTACCCGGTCGGCACCCACGCCCGCGCCACCAGCAACAGCAGCAGCAACAGCCGCCCGTAATCGGCGGCCGTGGCAAAACGCGGGTAACGGGGTAAACGACGGGGCAATCCGGTGCGCATGCGTCCAATCCACAACGCCGGCGGGCGCCGGCGTCTTGGCGGAATTTTACGCGCCGTCTTCGGATTGCGCGACACCCGCCCCGCCGGCCCGCCTGCAAACGTTGCTTGCCGCCGCCTGGCTTCGGGCATAAATTCGATGTTGCCGTTTTCCGCTCAAGGCCCGCTGCGGCTCTGTTTTGCGGACGGCGTCCAAAGGTTGTTTTTGATCTTTTAAGCCCGCGAGGAGCGATGCGATGAAAGTGAAACACCTGTTAGGTCCGGCAGCCTTCGCGCTGTCTACGCTGTGCACCGCGCCCAGCATGGCGCAATCCGCCGACCCCGCCCCGATGGTCACAGGCAAGCACTGGTCGGAGTCCGATCCCAACATCAAGAAAGCCTACCTATTGGGAATCGCCAACCTGCTGCAAGTGGAACGCGCGTACCAGGAACGCCGAGCGCCACCCGACAACCAAACGCTGGTGCCCCGCTTTGCCAAGGGGCTGCAAACCCACACGCTGGATTCCGTGCGCGAGGGGCTGGATAGCTGGTACGCCGCGAACCCGTCGCGGCTGGACCGGCCGGTGATCGAAACCCTGTGGTTCGAGATCGTCGTTCCTGGCGCCAAGCGCAAGCCTTGAAGGAGCCGTCATGAAAGTCATCCGATCGATACTTGTGTGCGTCGCGATCAGCGCCCTGGCGGCCTGCACCAATATGTCGTCCAAGCAGCAAGGGACCATGTCCGGCGCGGCGATAGGCGCGGCGGCGGGCGCGGGCATTGCCGCCATCGCGGGCGGCAGCGCCTGGACCGGGGCGGCCATCGGCGGCATCGCCGGTGGTGTCGCGGGCAATATCCGCGGCGGCAACTAGAACGCCGCCGCGACTTGCACACTGGCACGTCAGGCCCGAAACGCACGGCGAGAGCCGCCGCGTTCCGGGCTTTTTTGATAAGCCTGAAGCCGCCCGAACCTGGACTGCGATTCAACCGAAGCCGGCCCGAACTCGCCTGACGCCCCCCGGGAAGTGAAGCGCCGTAGAACTCCGCTGCCGGCTACTTTCCGCCCTGCTGCGCCCGCCACGCCTGATACTTCGCCTGGTTTTCCTGATTCGGCGGATACAGCCCGGGCAGCTTTTCGCCCGCCTCCACCTGCTGCATGATCCAGCCTTCCAGCCGCTCCTGCTCGATGGCAATGTCGACCACCTCGTCCAGCAAGGCGGCCGGGATCAGCACCGCGCCGTCGCGGTCCAGCACGATGACGTCGTTGGGAAACACCGCCACGCCGCCGCAGCCCACCGGCTCCTGCCAGCCGACAAACGTCAGCCCCGCCACCGAAGGCGGCGCCGCCGCGCCGGCGCACCAGACGGGCAGCCCGGTGCCCTCAACGCCTTCCAGGTCGCGCACCACGCCGTCCGTCACCAAGGCCGCCACGCCGCGCTTTTGCATGCGGGCGCACAGGATGTCTCCGAAAATGCCGGCGTCCGTCACACCCATGGCGTCGACCACAGCGATGCAACCTTCCGGCATGTCTTCAATGGCGGCGCGCGTCGAAATGGGGGAAGCCCACGATGCCGGCGTGGCCAGGTCTTCGCGCGCGGGCACGAAACGCAGCGTGAAGGCGCGCCCCACAATACGCGGGGCGCCCGGCGCAAGCGGCCGCGCGCCGCGCACCCATACGTTGCGCAGGCCTTTCTTCAACAGCACGGTCGTCAGCGTGGCCGTCGTGATGCGGGACAGGGCCGTGACGACGCGCGCGTCCAGGGGCTGAGGGGCAATCGTCATGGTGCGGGGTCTCCTTGCGCCTTCTTGGCGGGTATCCGGGGTTGGGGATGTCGATTGTGACGCCGGCCAAAAGCAGGCACAACCCTGTTTTTACAGATTCTGAATCCGCTTTTTATGCCTGCCCGGCCTGGCCGTGCGTACGGTCGGGCCAGCCACTTTCCGCCTGCCTCGGGCCAGGGCAATTTTGACCGGTGCGGACAATTGCGCGTCCGCCGTGCCACCGGATCAGGAAGCCGCCGGACGTGTTTTCCCAATGAAAATCCCCCTGCCCCCGGGCTCAGGCACGAAACTTGCGCAGGGGTGAGCATCTACCACCTCCGGAGAGTCCATGCCCGCCCCGACCGACGAATCCCGCCGGAGCCTGACGGTGCTGACCGTCAACACCCATAAGGGATTCACCAGTTTCAACCGGCGTTTCATGCTGCACGACCTGCGCGAGGCCTTACGGCTGGCCGCGCCCGATGTGGTGTTCTTGCAGGAAGTCCTGGGCGAACACCAGGCGCACGCCGAGCGGCACCAAGAGGCCTGGCCGGCATTGTCCCAGTACGAATTCCTGGCCGACACGCTGTGGTCGGACTACGCCTACGGGCGCAACGCCGTCTACCCGGCCGGCCACCACGGCAACGCGATCCTGTCCCGCTACCCCATCGAACGCTATGAGAATCACGATGTCAGCGTGGACGGCCATGAAGGCCGCGGCCTGCTGCACTGCGTGCTGCGCGTGCCGGGCGATGCCCCCGTGCATGCCATCTGCGTGCACCTGGGCCTGCTGGAAAAGCACCGCGGCCAGCAGATGAACCGCCTGTGCGAACTGGTGGCGCGCGACGTGCCCGAAGGCGAACCCCTGTTGATCGCCGGCGACTTCAACGATTGGCGCGGCAAGGCCAACCGGCAGATGGCCGGCTGCGGCACACAGGAAGTGTTCACCAGCCGCCTGGGCCGCCCCGCCCGCACCTTTCCCGCGCGTTGGCCGCTGCTGCGGCTTGACCGCATCTATGTTCGTAATGTGCGCGATTGGCGGCCCGTGCCGCTGGCCTCGCGCGTGTGGTCGCGGCTATCCGACCACGTACCCCTATCCGCGGAGATTGCGTTATGAGTGCCGGTGAACTGGGATGGCGGGAAGGCAACCGCTACACCTTGCTGGAAAACGGCGAGGCTTATTTTCCGGCCGCGTTCGAGGCCATCGACGCCGCCCAGCGCGAAGTCCTGGTCGAAACCTTCATCTTGTTTGAAGACAAGGTGGGGCGGCAATTGCAGCAGACCCTGATCGCGGCCGCCAAGCGCGGCGTCAGCGTGGACCTGCTGGTGGACGGCTACGGCTCGGACGTGCTGACGCCCGAATTCATCGGCGAAATGACCGAAGCCGGTGTACGCCTGCATATCTTCGACCCCCGGCCTCGCCTGCTGGGCATCCGCACCAACGTGTTCCGCCGCATGCACCGCAAGATCGTGGCCATCGACGGCGTGTGCGCAATGATCGGGGGCATCAATTTTTCGGCGGACCACCTGGCCGACTTCGGCCCCGAGGCCAAGCAGGACTATGCCGTGCGCATCGACGGCCCGCTGGCGGCGGACATTGCCGACTACGCCCGCTCGGCGCTGAACCGCAAGCGGCCACGCCGCTGGCGCCGGCCGGCCCCCCCCAC
>NZ_JBLVOL010000042.1:27353-40294 GCF_053543755.1 Achromobacter semiaridum
GCCGGCCGCCGCCTCGGTGCCCGAGGGCGACGGCGGTGGCCGCCTGGTGGTGCGCGACAACGACGGCCACACGACCGATATCGAACGCTACTATCGCGCGGGCCTGCGCGCCGCCAAGCGCGACGTGCTGATCGCCAACGCCTACTTCTTTCCCGGGTACCACCTGCTGCGCGACCTGACCAAAGCCGCGCGCCGTGGCGTGCGCGTGCGCCTGCTGCTTCAAGGCGAACCCGACATGCTGGTGGCACGGCTGGCGGCGACCATGCTGTACGACTATCTGAAGAACGCGGGCGTTGAAATCTACGAATATTGCAAGCGCCCGCTGCATGGCAAGGTGGCGTGCGTGGACGACGACTGGTCCACCGTGGGCTCCAGCAACCTGGACCCGCTAAGCCTGGCCTTGAACCTGGAAGCCAACGTCGTGGTGCGGGACCGCTCGCTGAACGCCGCGCTGCGCGAAAGCCTGGACCGCCTGATCGCCCAGGACTGCAAGCCCGTGCCCAGCGGCCCCAAATCCACCCGGGCGCTGCGCCGCTTCTGGGTGGGCGTGGTGGTGTTCCACTTTTTGCGGCGCTTTCCGGCGGGGGCGGGTCCCCGGCCCGCCCACAAGCCGCGCCTGCAAACCATCAAGCCGCCCACGCCCGACGAAGGTGAGACCGCATGAGGGTATATCGAACGACATTCATGCGCACGTTGCGCCACCGCTGGCCGCGCATCAAGAAAGTGCTGCCCTGGCTGATCCTGGCGGTGGTCGCCGCGCTGCTGTTTTATTTCGGCCGGTCGGTGGACTGGCCGCAGGTGTGGCAGGCCATGCGCCGCATACCGCGCGACGCCATCCTGATGGCCAGCGGCCTGGTGGTGCTGGGGTATCTGAGCTACGCCGCGCTGGACCTGCTGGGCAAGCGCTACACCGGCCACAAACTAGGCTGGCCAACGGTGCTGGGCGTGGCCATGGTCAGCTACGCGCTAAACCTTAGCCTTGGCGTGCTGGTGGGTGGCCTGGGCGCGCGTCTGCGCCTGTACGCCCGGCTGGGTTGCCGCAAGGCGGTGGCCACGCGCGTGGCGGTGTTCTCGGCCGCGTCGAACTGGATCGGCTATGCCTGGGTGGCCGGCGCGGTGTTCGTCAGCGGCGCGTTGCCCGTGCCCAAGGGTTGGGACGTGGGCAGCGGCGTGCTGCGCCTATTGGGCGCGGTGATGCTGCTGGGCGCCGCCGCCTACGTGTGGGCCTGCGTCCGTGCGCGACGCCGCTCGGCCACGTGGATGGGGCAACGCGTGACGCTGCCGCGCGCGCGCATGGCCGTCTTGCAATGCGTGTTCGCGGGACTGTCCTGGATGTTCATGGGCGCGGTCGCCTATGTGCTGTTGCAGGGCAAGGCGCCCTACCCCGTGGTGTTGGGCATTTTGCTGTGCTCCAGTTTCGCGGCGGTGCTGACGCGGGTGCCGGGTGGCTTGGGCACCACCGAGGCCATCTTCGTGGCGGTGCTGGCGCCCGGCCTGCCGTACTCCGAAGTGCTGGGCGCGGCGCTGGCTTACCGCGCCTGCTATGCACTGGCGCCGATGTGCCTGGCGCTGGCCGCGTTTCCGATGTTTGAAGCGCGCATCGCCTGGCGCAAGAAGCATGCGCCGGCCAACCGGGAACAAGACTTGCTGCACCCGCGCCCATGAAGAAAAATCCGTCCCCGATAGAGTCCGATCTGGTGGTGGCTTACCCGCGCCGCGCCACCGCGTCCGAACACGAGATTGCTTCACAAGAAGCCATGGCCGCCCGCCTGGCGTCCCTGCTGGGCAGGCGCTTCGACCCCCACTTCCGACCCAGCCGGCACCGCGACGAGCCGCCTCCGTACTACGTGCCCGACCGCACCATCATCGGCGCGATCCGATCGGCGCGCCTGGGCATCACGCGACCCGCCGATCTGTACGGCGGCGTCGCCCCGCATTCTTTCGTGGCGGGCAAAGCCATTACCCACGGTCTGGTCAACGCCCAGGCGCGTGCCCCCAAAGCCTGGGCGCACGCGCTTGGCGACACCCTGCGCGACGTAGCGTTGAACGGCTACACCGCGTTCACCGTGGCCGACGCCGAAGCCGCCGGCTTGCAGCTGCTGCGCCACGGCCCGCTGCGCCTGAAGCCCGTTGACGCCACGGCCGGACGCGGCCAGGTGGTGGTGCGCAACGCCGACGAACTGCGCGCGGCACTGGCCCAGCAAGAGCCGTTGGTCATGCGGCGGCTGGGCTTGGTGCTGGAAGAAGACCTGCAAGACGTGGCGACCTACAGCGTGGGCTGGTCGCGCGTGGGCAAGATGGAAATTTCGTATGTAGGCACGCAGTCGCTCACGCCCGACAACCAGGGCATAAAGGTTTACGGCGGCTCGGTACTGCGCGTGGCGCGTGGCGGGTTCGACGACCTGCGCGCGCTGGACCTGAACGAACTCGAGCGCCAGGCCGTGGCCCTGGCCTGCCAGTACGACACCGCCGTGTCCACCGCCTACCCGCAATTGCTGGCATCGCGCCGCAATTACGACGTGGCGTTCGGGCAGAGCCCGTCCGGACAGCCGCGCGCGGGCGTGCTGGAACAATCCTGGCGCGCGGGTGGCGCCAGCTTGGCCGAACTGGCGGCCATGCAGGCGTTTGCGCTGTCGCCGTCGCTGATGTCGGTGCGCGCCGCCACCCGCGAGCGCTATGGCGAACAAGAACCTCGCCCCATCCCGCAGCACTTGGTCTATCACGGCGTTGACTCGGCCGTGGGCCACATCAGCAAGTGGGCGGGCGTGCTGGAGGAGGACGCCGATGGCGGCGCATAGTGATCCCATCGCCTTGTCGGTTGACGGGCAGCAACTGGACGGCACGTTTCTGACACCGGAAGACAAGGTGCCGGGCGTGTTGTTCATCCACGGTTGGGGCGGCAGCCAGCAGTTTGACCTGGCGCGCGCCAAGGGCATCGCCGCGCTGGGTTGCGTGTGCCTGACGTTCGACCTGCGCGGCCACGCCGCCACGCGTGAACAGCAATTGCAAGTGACGCGCGAAGATAACCTGCGCGACGTCATGGCGGCCTACGACCGGCTGGCGTCGCACCCGTCTCTGGATTCGGGGTCCGTGGCGGTGGTGGGCAGCAGCTATGGCGGCTATCTGGCGGCGCTGCTCAGCGGCTTGCGCCGCGTGCGCTGGCTGGCGCTGCACGTGCCGGCGCTGTATCGCGACGAAGAATGGTTGCTGCCGAAAAACCAGCTGAACCGCGAGACGCTGCGCGCGTATCGCAACAGCTACGTGGCGCCCGAATCGAACCGGGCGCTGAAGGCCTGCGCCGAATTTGCCGGCGACGTGCTGATCGTCGAAGCGGAACACGACACCTTCATCCCGCACTCCACCATCATGAGTTACCGGTCGGCGTTCCGGCGCTCGCACTCGCTGACGCATCGCATCATTGATGGCGCCGACCATGCGCTGACCGAAAAATCCGCCCAACGCGCCTACACGGCGATCCTGGTGAACTGGGTGACTGAAATGGTCACCGGCGCGCGGATGGGAGACCCGCGGCCGGTGCCATGATGCACACGGGCCGGGCCACGGTGCCCGGCCAAGTGCCTTACCAGTAGATGTCCTGCTTGTAGTACGTGTGTAGATTGCGGGCCCACGTTTCGTCGGCCATGCTGGGCCAGTTGTCCTTGTCAAAGCCCGGGGCGTTCTTCAAGGTTTCTTCGTCGATGTCCAGCACAAAGCACTTGCGGTCGGTATCCAGCGTCAAGGCCGCCCAGGGAATGGCAAACAGCTTGTCGCCGATGCCCAGCACCCCACCGCGCGACAGCACCGCGTACGCCACCCGGCCACGCGGCACGTCAATCATGATGTCCTTGATGGACCCCAGATCTTCGCCGGCCGAGTTGTAGACGTCATTGCCTTCCAGCGTGCCGGCGGCCATGACTTCCGGGCCGGGGCCGCCGGGGCTGCTCTTGGGGCCGCCGACGATATTGGTTTGATGTTGTTCCATCTTCTATCTCCTTTGCGGGGCTTGCGCCCTGCGTACTGGTGGTAGGGACAGGCAACTCCGCAAGCGCCGTGCCCAAGGTGCCCGGACACGGCGACGGGTCCCGATTTTGATATCCGATTTCGATACCCGGCGTCCATTGCGCGATGCTCGATACGCGACCCGGCGTTCAGCTGGCCCACCACTGCTTGATGGTGGCGCGCAGCGCGGCGGCGCCGGTGGCGGGGTCTTCCTTGCGCAGCGCCGTCATGTACGCCTTGAACTGCTTGGCCGAAATGTGCGGCGGCATCGGCGGCACCTCGGGGTCGGTCACCACCTCCAGCACCGCCGGGCGGCCGGCGGACAGCGCGCGGTCCCACGCGGGGCCGACTTCCTCCGGGTCCGTCACGCGTATGCCCTCCAGCCCCAGCATGCGGCCGTAATCCGCATAGGAAAAATGCGGCAGCCATTGCGAATCCCCGAAGCGCGGGTCGGCGCCCATGACGCGCTGTTCCCAGGTGACCAGATTCAAGTCGCCGTTGTTCAGCACCAGCACCACCAGCGTCGGGTCGGACCAGTCTTTCCAGCGGTGCGCGATGGTGATCAGTTCGTTGATGCCCAACATCTGCATGGCGCCGTCGCCCACCAGCGCCACCACCGGCCGGCCGGGATGCGCCAGCTTGGCGGCCACGGCATAGGGCACGCCGCAGCCCATGCTGGCCAGCCCGCCGGATACCGAGCCCATCATGCCTTCACGCAGATGCACGTCCCGCGCATACCAGTTGGCAGCGGACCCGGAATCGCAGGTGACGATGCAACGCGGCGGCAAGCGGCTGGACAGCTCCAGGAACGGGCGCTGCGGGTTCACGCCCTTGGCTTCGACCATGGCGCGCGACACCACCGTTTCGCGCCACCGCGCCACCTTCTTTTCAATGCTCTTGGTCCACCGGTCCGACGCCTTGGGCTGCAACTTGGGCAGCAGCGCCTGCAAGGTCAGGCGGGCATCGCCCACCAGCCCCACTTCCACCGGATACCGCAGACTGAGCTTGCGCCCGTCCAGGTCGATCTGCACGGCGCGCGCCTGCCCTTCCTTGGGCAGGAATTCGGCATAGGGAAACGACGTGCCGACCATCAACAGGGTGTCGCATTCGTTCATCATTTCCCAGCTGGGCTGCGTGCCAAGCAGCCCGATGGCGCCCGTCACGTACGGCAGCTCGTCCGGCACCACCGCCTTGCCCAGCAACGCCTTGGCCACGCCGGCGCCCAGCCGCTCGGCCACGGCGCGCACCTCGTCGCCCGCGTCCAGCGCGCCGGCGCCCACCAGCATCGCCACGCGTTCGCCGCTGTTCAAAATGGACGCGGCGTTATCCAGCGCGGCCTCGGGCGCCACGGCGGCGTGCGCGGTCAGGCCAATGCCGGTATGCACGGTGCCGTGCTCGCGCGGCGGTGTTTCCACGGCTTCCAGGTCTTGCACATCGTTGGGAAAGATTAGGCAGGTGACGCCGCGCCGCTCCATGGCGATGCGCATGGCGCGGTCGATCATGTGGCGCGCCTGCACGGGCGAGGTCACCATGTGCACGAAGTCGTGAGCCACATCCTTGTACAGGCTGACCAGATCTACTTCTTGCTGGTAATCGCCACCCAACGAACTGCGGGCTTGCTGGCCCACGATGGCCACCACCGGCTGGTGGTCCATCTTGGCGTCGTACAGGCCGTTAAGCAGGTGAATGGCGCCGGGCCCCGACGTGGCCATGCACACCCCCACCTGGCCGGTGAATTTGGCATGGGCGCAGGCCATGAACGCGGCGCCTTCTTCGTGGCGCGCCTGGACGAATTCCAGTTCGCTGTTCCTTCCAAACGCGCCAATCAGGCCGTTGATCCCATCGCCGGGATATCCGAACACGCGCTGCACGCCCCATTCGCCCAGGCGGGCGAGGACAAAATCGGAAACGGTTTTCAAGTTG
Organism: Achromobacter semiaridum; assembly: GCF_053543755.1. Classification (NCBI taxonomy): domain Bacteria; kingdom Pseudomonadati; phylum Pseudomonadota; class Betaproteobacteria; order Burkholderiales; family Alcaligenaceae; genus Achromobacter; species Achromobacter semiaridum. The sequence goes on from NZ_JBLVOL010000042.1 coordinate 33,276, forward strand.
ACGCTCCTTATGGTCGGTTCAGTCGGTTGAATTGGGTTAAGTGGGTTCACTGTTTCATCAAAAAACCAGAACCTGCGCGCGCCGCAATCGCCATGCCTGGATGACCCGCCGGCTCCGTCCCCGACCGCCCGCCCCGGCGACTGTAAAGACGGCGTTTGTTGCGCCGCTCCCAAATTTACAAACGTCAGCAACAACGACTCGCACCCCAGGGTAAGCCCGCCTTTTCCCTGTACGGCCCACCCTTGGGCACGCCACTTGCGCATATGACGGCCTTACGGAACCGGGCCCACTTTTTCAGCGGCCCTCCGACTTTCCCCGGAGCAACAAGCATGGCGACGACAATTCTCATAGTGGCTGCCGAAGCATTCCCGCTCGCAAAGACGGGCGGCTTGGGCGATGCAATCACCGGCATGACGCGGGCGATGGTCCAGCGAGGCATCCCCGCCACTGTCCTGCTGCCCGCCTACCGAGGCGCGGCCAAGCAGTTGGACGGCTTGCGTGAAGTGGCGCGGCTGGAAGACTTGCCGGGCGGCGACGCGCGCCTGCTGGCCGGCGTGTGCCCGACATCCGAACTGCCCTTCCTGCTGCTTGAGAACGACGCGCTATACGACCGCGCCGGCCTGTATGTGGATGAGGACGGCCAGGAGCATCCCGACAACGGTCTGCGCTACGCCGCCTTGTCGCACGCTGCGGTGCGCATTGCGCGCGGCTTGCCGGGGCTGGCGCGCCCCGATGTGGTGCACGCGCACGATTGGCACGCAGCCTTGACGCCCATGCTGATGCGCGAGGCCGGCATCCAGGACGTAAAAACCGTGCTGACCATCCACAACATGGCTTTCCAAGGCCAGTTCCCGCTAGAGGACGCCGCCGCCTATGGCATCCCGCCCGCCTACCGGGGCGAGCACGCCGCCGTTGCCTGGAACAAGCTGAACTTCATGAAAGCCGGCATCGCCCATGCCGACCGCGTCACCACCGTCAGCCACACCTATGCGCGCGAAATCCTGACGCCGGCGTTTGGCTGCGGCCTGGACGGCCTGCTGCGCGAACGCGCCAACGACCTGATCGCCATTCCGAACGGCATCGACACCGCCCTGTGGGACCCGTCGCGCGACCCGCATCTGGGCCCGTTGCGCTACACCGCCGGCGACCTGGCCAACAAGCGCCTGTGCAAGACGGTGCTGCAACGTGAATTCGGCCTGACGCCTGATGCGCAAGCCACGCTGGTCGTGATGGGCAGCCGCCTGACCGACCAGAAGATGGCCGACGTTGCCGCCGAAGCCCTGCCGCGCGCCCTGGAAGCCCACCCCGAAATGCAGGTGGCCATCCTGGGCCAGGGCGACCGCCGCCTGGAAACAGCTTTGAAGGCGCTGGCCGACCGTTACCCGCAACGTTGCGCCACGCGCATCGGCTACAACGAAGCGGGCGCGCATCGGCTGCATGCCGGCGGCGACATCCTGCTGCACGGCAGCCGGTTCGAACCCTTCGGCCTGACGCCGCTGTACGCCATGCGTTACGGCACCGTGCCGATCGGCTCGCGCGTGGGCGGCATGGCCGACACCATTGAAGACCCCGGTTCGGACTCGCCCTTGACCGCGATGGCGTTTGCCAACGGCCTGCTGTTTGACGGCGACCACCCCGACGTCATGGCCGATGCGCTGGCGCGCGCGATGCACCTGCGCCAGCACCCGATGCTGTGGCGCGCGATGCAGCGCAACGCCATGAGCACCGATTTCAGCTGGCAGCGCGCCGTGGGCGCGTACGAAGAATTGCTGCAATCCCTGACCGGCCGCTCGCAGGTTGAAGAGCAGGCGGTTGCGGAACCCGCGCCGGCCCGCTCGGCCGACACTCGCCAACGGCGGACCCGGCAAGCCCGTGGCTCCATGCCGATGCCCATCTGACCACAAGGCGCACACGCATGGCCGCTGCCCCCAAGCCCGTCCCCTCCCCGCCCACCGCGCTGCGCATCTGCCACGCGCCACAGGGTTTGCCGGACGGCGCCCCGGCGGCAACGGCCGATGCCGCGCTGGATGCCCGGCTGGCCCGTATTCAGCGCGCCGGATTCAACGCCGTGTTGATTCCGCCGCCCTGGATACGACCCGCCAACGCGCAGACGTTGGCGCCCATTGACGCCGACGCCAGCCCGGCTGGCGAGGGCACCGAGCCCATCACGGAACGGCTGGCCCGGCTGTCGCGCGCCGCCGCCGCGCATGGCTTGAGCCTGATGCTGCATGTGGTACTGGACCGCGTGTCGGTGGACGCCACCGCCGCCACCGCGCCGCCCGGCTGGTATCAGCCACCGCCCGACGACCCGGCGCGCGACCCGCGCCTGCCCGTCAGCACCTGGGGCGTCATGGCCCTGGCCGGCGAGCCCCCGCCAGAGTTCGCGCAGGCCTGGTCCGCGCGGCTGGCGCGTTGGGCGCAAGCCGGCGTGGCCGGCGTTGTATTCGAAGCGCCGCAGCGCGTACCCGCCGACAGTTGGCGCAACGTGCTGGGCCCGCTGCGCCAACACGCCACCGCCCCGCAATGCCTGGCCTGGACGCCGGGTCTGACGGCGCATCAGGTGGACGCGCTGCGCGACGCCGGTTTTGACGGCGTGTTTTCTTCCTTGCCGTGGTGGGATTACAAATCGGCCTGGCTGGCCGAGGAAGCCTCGCGCTTGCAGCGTGTGGCCACGGTGCTGGCCAGCACGACGCCGCTGCACGGCGACGCGCCGAACAAGCCTCACGCCGACGCGCGCCTGGCGTGGGCCGCCGCCTTTACCGCCAACGGGTGGATGGCAGCGGAAGCCGAGATCGACGCGTCGCCGCAAATGCAGGACATCAACCAGTGGCTCAGCCTGCGCGACGCGCCCGCCGGAACGCCGCGCGTGCTGGGCGGGCGCGATGGCCGCGCCACGCTGGTGCTGCGCGACGAGGCCGACGGCGCCACGGCGGTATTGGCGTTGAACCCGAACCAAGCCGCTCCGGCGCGCATCGATTGGGACGCGGTGGCATCCAGCCTGCCGCCCGGCGACATCCTGCCCCAACGCATGACCGACGCGCCGCTGCTGGCGGGCGACACCCTGCCCGCGGGCGGCTGCGCCCTGATGGCCGTGACGCCGATGCCACCCGTACGCGAAGCTTCGCGCCATCCCGGACCGCGCACCGAAGGCGGCGCGGCCCTGCGCATCGCCATCGAAAGCGTAGCGCCCGCCGTTGACGACGGCGCGCATCCCATCAAGTGCACGGTGCACGAACGCATCACCGTCCAGGCCGACTTGCTGATGGACGGCCACGACCGCATCGCGGGCGAAGTCCGCTGGCGCGCGGCCGACGAAGCCAACTGGCGGCGCGCGCCGCTCAAGCTGCTGTCCAACGACCGCTGGCAAGCCAGCTTCCGGCCGCGCCGCATCGGCCCGCACGAATATCAGGTGGCGGCGTGGTTTGACGTATGGGAAACCTACCGCCATGACCTGGAGGTTAAACACGCGGCCGGGGTGGACGTGCACCTGGAAGTGGTTGAGGGCATCTTGCTGCTGCGCGAAGCCGACAAGCGCGCCAGCCAGCACGCGTATCCGGCCAACAGCGTGGCGGTGGTCAAGGCCGCGTTGAAAGCCCTGCCCGGCCCCAAGGCCGACATCGCGCCCACTGACGCGCACATTGCGCTGCTGCTGGGCGGGGAGCTGTCGCAGGCGATGCGGGAGCTGGACGCGCGCCCCTTCGAAACCGTCACGCCCGAACCGTATCCCGTGTGGGTGGACCGCCCCGAGGCCTGCCACAGCGCCTGGTACGAACTGTTTCCGCGTTCACAGGCGCGCGAGCCCGGCCGCCATGGCACGTTTGACGACGTTATCGCGCGCCTGCACGACATTCAGGAAATGGGCTTCGACGTGCTGTATCTGCCGCCGATACACCCCATCGGCCTGCGCAATCGCAAGGGGCCGAACAATACCCTGAACGCCGGGCCGGACGATGTGGGCAGCCCGTACGCCATCGGGTCGGCCGACGGCGGCCACGATGCCATCGAGCCCAAGCTGGGATCGCTGGATGACTTTCTGCGTCTGGTCACCGCCGCGCGCGAGCACGGCATGGAGATGGCGCTGGACTTTGCCATCCAGTGTTCGCCCGACCACCCCTGGCTGAAGTCGCATCCCGATTGGTTCTCATGGCGCCCCGACGGGTCCATCCGCTACGCCGAGAACCCGCCCAAGAAGTACCAGGACATCGTCAATGTGTCGTTCTACGGTTCGCCGCCACGCCGCGCGCGCAAGCTTGCGCTGTGGCGCGCGCTGCGCGACGTGGTGCTGTTCTGGGCGGACAAGGGCGTGCGAATCTTCCGCGTGGACAACCCGCACACCAAGCCGCTGCCCTTCTGGCAATGGCTGATTGCCGAGGTGCACGGCCAGCACCCTGACGTGCTGTTCCTGTCCGAAGCCTTTACCCGGCCCAAGATGATGTATCGGCTGGCCAAGGTGGGCTTCACGCAGTCGTACACGTACTTCACGTGGCGTAACGATCGGGCCGAATTGCAAGCGTATCTGGAAGAGGTTTCCAGCCCGCCGCCGGCCGACTTTTTCCGCCCGCACTTCTTTGTGAACACGCCGGATATCAACCCGGTGTTTCTACAGACGTCGGGGCGCCCGGGTTTCCTGATACGTGCCGCGCTGGCCGCCATGGGGTCGGGGCTGTGGGGCGTGTACAGCGGCTTCGAGCTGTGCGAGTCCGCGCCCGTGCCCGGCAAAGAGGAATACCTGGATTCCGAGAAGTACGAGCTGCGTCCGCGCGACTGGCGCCAGCCCGGCAACATCCGCGCCGAGATCGCGCGCCTGAACCAGATCCGCCGGGCCAACCCGGCCTTGCAGACGCATCGCGGGCTGACCGCGCTGCGCAGCGGCAACGACCGCGTCCTGGCCTTCGTCAAAGCCACGCCCGGGCTGGGCAACGTGGTGCTGACCGTCGTCAGCCTGGACCCCTTCCAACCGCAGACGTCCTATCTGGAGGTGCCGTTCTGGTTGTTCGGCGACGCCAGGCCCGCCCATCTTGAAGTCGAAGACCTGTTGACGGACACCCACGAGACCTGGCGCGACGCGACGCGCACCGTGACGCTGTCCCCCGACCAACCCTATCGCGTCTGGCGGCTGTCCCTGCATGGTTGACGCCCGGAGCCCACGATGATCAGTGAAACCAATCCCATCAAGGATGACGGCCTTTGGTACAAGGACGCCGTTATCTATCAGCTGCATGTGAAGTCGTTCTTCGACTCGAATGACGACGGGGTGGGAGACGTGCCCGGCCTGATCATGAAGTTGGATTACATCGCCAGCCTGGGCGTGAACACGATCTGGCTGCTGCCGTTCTACCCGTCGCCCCGGCGCGACGACGGCTACGACATCGCGGACTATCGCGGCGTGCATCCCGACTACGGCACGGTGGCCGATGTGCGCAAGCTGATCCGGGAAGCCCACGCGCGGGGGCTGCGCGTCATTACCGAACTGGTGGTCAACCACACGTCGGACCAGCACCGCTGGTTTCAGCGGGCGCGCACCTCGCGCCCGGGATCGGCGGCGCGCAACTTCTACGTATGGTCCGACAACGACAAGGCCTACGCCGGCACGCGCATCATCTTCTGCGACACGGAAAAGTCCAACTGGACGTGGGACCCCGAGGCCAACGCCTACTTCTGGCATCGCTTCTATTCCCATCAGCCCGACCTGAACTACGACAACCCGCAGGTGCTCAAGGAAGTGCTGTCCGTCATGCGCTACTGGCTGGACATGGGCGTGGACGGGTTGCGGCTGGATGCCGTGCCGTACCTGGTGGAACGCGAAGGCACCAACAACGAAAACCTGCCAGAAACGCATCAGGTGCTGAAACAGATACGCGCCGTGATCGACCAGGAATACCCGGGCCGGCTGTTGTTGGCCGAAGCGAACCAGTGGCCGGAAGACGCGCAGGAATATTTTGGCGCGGGCGACGAATGCCATATGTCGTTCCACTTTCCGCTGATGCCGCGCATGTACATGGCCATCGCGCAGGAAGACCGCTTTCCGATCACCGACATCATCCGCCAGACGCCGGATATTCCGGACACCTGCCAGTGGGCCATTTTCCTGCGCAACCATGACGAGCTGACGCTGGAAATGGTGACCAGCCGCGAACGCGATTACCTGTGGAGCGTGTACGCCGCCGATCCGCGCGCGCGCATCAACCTGGGCATCCGCCGCCGGCTGGCGCCCCTGCTGGAACGCGACCGCCGCCGCGTCGAACTGATGAACAGCCTGCTCTTGTCCATGCCCGGCACGCCGGTGCTGTACTACGGCGACGAGTTGGGCATGGGCGACAACGTGCACCTGGGCGACCGCGACGGCGTACGCACGCCGATGCAGTGGTCGCCGGACCGCAACGGCGGCTTTTCGCGCGCCGATCCCGAGCGCCTGCCCCTGCCCGTCTTGATGGGGCCGCTGTACGGCTACGAAGCGGTCAACGTCGAAGCGCAGCAACGCGACCCGCATTCGCTGCTGAACTGGACGCGCCGCATGTTGGCGCAGCGCCGCCAGACGCACGCGTTTGGCCGGGGCACGCTGCGCTTCATCCAGGCCGGCAACCGCAAGATCCTGGCTTACCTGCGACAGTGGAACGACACCACCATCCTGTGCGTGGCCAACCTGTCGAACGCGGCGCAGCCCGTGGAACTGCCGTTGCAGGAATTCAACGGCCGCGTGCCGGTGGAAATGCTGGGCGGCACGCCGTTTCCAGCCATCGGTGAATTGCCCTACCTGCTGACCTTGCCGCCCTACGGCTTTTACTGGATGGACCTGAGCATGGACGCCGCGCCGCCGGGATGGCACGCCAGCGGCCCGGCCCAGATGCCCGAGCTGACGACGCTGGTGTTGAAGTCGCGCGGTGGCGCCGCGTTGACGGACTCGTCGCGCAATGTGCTGGAAAACGAAGTACTGCCCGAGTACCTGGCGCGCCAGCGTTGGTTCCCGGGGTCGAAGGCGCCGTCGCGCGCGCGCCTGGCCTACGCCACGCCCTTTGCCG